>JAEOTL010000086.1 GCA_016839845.1 Promethearchaeota archaeon | reverse complement strand
CCATCAGTTCCATAATTATATGCATTACTGATTTGACCTGCAGATGGCCGTATTACTGTTCCTGTAATTAAACCATTCTGATTGTAAGAAGTAGAATCCAGAGTAAATCCACTTGATTCTTTTAGATGCCATACCCCTTTGTATGAAGTATGCCAAACACCCGTAGGGTTTTCACGTGACGTCATCGTAGTATTCCCGTAATACATTCGAATATGTGTATCTAATGAAGTTGATAGTTCAGGGATTTTTACCCATGCTACTAATTCCGCGTGTGTTCCATTATAGTTTTGATTGAACAGTTCTATTTCGTGATCCAACCATACTGATCCTAAGGAAAAGGCAATATCATCCCCATCTGCTTGAACATCACTGTGCAGATCCGAATCGATAAGAGAAATTAATAAAGGAAAATTGGAATGAGATCCTGACCCAAAAACAAGAAACCTATCGATAGTTATAACCTTATAATGATTAAAATAACTTGAATCTGGGGTAGTGTGCTCATCTGGTTTAATAGCATTACCAATTGAATAAAATGAGTTTGGATAATATTGATTTTCATATTCAGTTTTTAACCAATCATCAGACCTTATAGTTGATGAGATCCTAACTTCATCAATGACTGCATCAAGAGGTCTTGCTAAAGTAGGACTATTTCCAATTGTTATTGGCCAATTATTAATTCTTAATGATCCTGACATACTAAGGATACCAACTGGGTTCCCGTCTAAAACAAGAAAAATATTTGATCCATCATATCTTATTGTAGTTAAATACCAAGTATTTATTGAAAGATTACCCGATGTTGCCATTAGAGTAGATGTACCTGAAGGATCACTGGTTCCTGTTTTTATTCTCCCTCGTGATCTAACAGGAGGATTAAAATCCCACGTTCCAAGCATCCAAACGTGATGTTGCTCACCATCGTTTACCCCTGAATTTTTTGATAGTATTCGGGCATCATCTTCAGTAAAGGATTCAAACTTCACCCAAGCTTGAATTGTAATTTGAGATCCAGAAACACTCCATGTTCCAATGTTGATATTATCAGTACTGTCGTCTGTTTCAAAATCTTGACCATCTCCTATCTTTCCCTCAACATCAACAGACCCTGTATTTGACCCATCTCTATTATTCGAAGTGGAATCCAAAAAATCATCGTTTAAATGATATACTGCCGCATATTCACTATCCCAAACACCCTTTGGATTTTCTTGAGAGCTCATAGTTGAGTTACCGTAATACATATAGATAACTGTATCAACAGAAGGTGAAAGAACAGGGATTGAAACCCATGCGATTAGTTGAGCATGAGTACTATTATAGTTTTTATTAAATAGTTCAATTTCATGAAATAACCAGGAAGTTCCATTATTAAAAGCGATATCATCACCGTTTATTTGAGTTTCATTATGTAAATCTGTGTCAAAAATAGAAATCATTACGGGAAAATTAATTAAATTATTAGTCCCAGAAACTTTCGTATGATCAAATGTTATTTCTTTAAAGTATTTAAAATCAAAAATATCGGGGACATATACCTTGTTTGCAATACCTACAGACATAAAACTATCTGGATTATTTTGGTTTTCATATTCTGTTTTGATCCAATCTGATGATTGTGGGATATCTAAGATACGAAATTCATCTATTATTCCTTCAAAAGGTTCATTCCAAACACTATTTCTAGCAATCCAAATGTCTCTATTACTATCTGGTATATTTCTTGTATCTGAATAAGTATCTGTTAAAGACCCATCTCTGAAGAACCTCATTTGATTTTTATCGTATGTTGCTGCAATATAGTACCACGTGTTAGTGGAAAGAACGATGTCAGATTCAGCCTCTTCATCAGCGACATAATCTTCGTCGAAATTTATTCTAACAACCGCTCGGAATCCACTTGGTGTATCTTGGGCTCTAGCGTATATTTGCCAGTCGTACCAATTATCAATATCATTATTTCTTTGGGCAATCGTATGCCAACTCAGATCCAATCGGGTTGAATAAATCCACGCGCTTACGGTCATAAAATTGGAATCCAAAGGATCAGGAAATCTAATAAAATCATCATTACCGTCAAACTCTATACCCCCATCAATTTTACCAGGAACTTGATCATTCGTAGACATAGATCCTCCCGAAGTCCCATCATTTCCATTTGATGTACTATCCTTAATTTGTGGTGATATCCCTGACGGATCTTCTTTTAGATGCCATACTCCCTTATAATTTTCATTCCATACTCCTGTGGGATTTTCTCTTGAATCCATAAGCGAATTTCCATAATACATTCGAATTTTGGTGTCATATGTCGGAGGAAGTACTGGAATACGGACCCATGCAACCAGATGGGCATGAGTTGCATTATATGCCTGGCTATACAATTCTATTTCATGATCCAGCCATTGAAAATTGTTAGAAAAAGCAATATCATCTCCATCGGATTGAGTATTGTCGTGAAGATCAGAATCGAAAATTGATATTAGAAGGGGAAAATCAATTAGATTTTCAGCTCCAGAGATCTTTGTATGATCTATTGTTATCTCTTTATAAAACTCATAATCATTAGCATTATTCGGATGATTTGAAGAAGAAATAGGATTTCCTACATCGGGAACATTCTCATTATACCCATTATCACTGTTGTCATTAAACATCATAAATAAAGGAGTATTAAATATTAAGGGAAGAATTATTACAATTAACAGAAAACCAATTGATTTGGTTCGATTAATTTGTCTTTTGAAACTTATTTTATTGAATGTCATCTTATACCTTTTTACTTGATATTTATGTCAAACCTTCTTAAAAAACAATAGACAATTTGAGTATTTATTTTTAGAGGAATTTACAAATTTAAGAAAAAAATATAGTAAATTTCAAATTATTTTTTCACAGTTCTTCTGATTTGAGGTTATAATAGGCTTCTTCAAGTATATTAAGATATTGGATTAAAACTTTATCAGATTTAGATTTTTGGTCATTTAATACCTTAATTACATTTAATAGGTATTTTGGAAAAATCAGATTAACGTGAAAGTCAGTAAAGAGGGTATAATATTCCACTCCATTCTCATCTTTGAAGACTCTGATCATATTTATATCCCATAACTTTCTCAATACACCATAAATATCACTGACTCCTTTATTTTTTAATTTCTCAAAATCTTTCATCGTGACTATTGCTGTTCTTAACAAACGTACTGTTTCGTATACTTCAGGATTAATTAAACTATTAAGAAGCTTAACTGTATCTATTTCCGTTGGTTGATAATCATTGAAGAAATTCTGAACTTCTTCTTGATACAGTTTAGTTAATGTTGTTGGTAATCCATAACTCGCAGGATCTTTAAATAAACTATCTGGTGGTACCCGGAGCATGAAAATATCTTTTGTAAGAAAAATCAACTCTGACGGAATTCCTTTTACAGAAGCCACTTTAATCAATTCAATTTTAATAAGTTCAGCCAATATTGCTTCTAGGTCAATAATACCTTCTAATTCTCTATCTCTCACCCATATTATCAATTCTGACTTAGTTATTACTCCATAATCTCTTAAGATATTGATAATCATTTGTTTTACAGAATCTTGATAATGAAAGATGAGATTTTGCTCATACGAAAGAGACGGATAAACTGACAAACGCTGGAAAATAGAAGGAATCATTTCAATGTAGACATCATCCTCAATGTTTTGCAAGATTAATTGTGCGACATTTGCCATTGCTCCTTCATACATATCAGGATCATCCTCCTCACTTAAGATTAAGATAATATAATAACCCGTCTCGGGTCCAGTATAATATGATAGGACATTTAAATTCCCTCTTATCAATGTAATTGCACCTTTTTCCCCACTATATTCATGGGTTCCATAGATTTGCATTAATGCTTTCTCAGACATATTTGCATCTTCAGGATATCTTCCTAAGAGTTCAACCCCTATTCTTTCATCCCATTTCATCAATAATAGTCCCAATGGTTTGAGATCATGAACTTCTTTAGGTTCAGTGTACTTTATTTTTGGTATTTTTTTACTTTTTTTAATTTCAATCCCTAAAATATCTCCCATCGAAAGACCGACGTTACTCCATTTATCTCTCACTATTTCTCCAACAAAAACTTCTTTTTGGGGATATAACAACGATTCTGAGACTTCTTTTCCATCCTTGATTTCTTTTTTTATCTCTCTTACATTTTTAATAAAGATAGGGATAGTCGCTTTTTTGTAGACTCGATACCCAACAATGCTTCCGACAACGGCAAGAATGGCAAATATTATTATCAAAAAGTAAAATGTGGGCATTCCCGGGAAAATCTCTTCCATTTCAACAACGATTGTGATGAAAAACTGTTCTGAGAAATAATCTTCTCTGGTGATATTAATAATTCCTGTAAGGGTTTTTGATGAGAAAAACGCATTCACCTCATAAGTTCTGAAGATTAAACTATAGTTACCATTAATATATTCAGTGAAGTTATAGTCCTTCCCATTAATCGTTAGTGTTATGGAAGCATTTAACAAAGGAATTCCTCCTCGTGTTGGATCGGTTAAGTTTACTTGGATTATTACATCTTTCCCCTGTACTATGCTTAATTGATTGTTTTCAAAATTATTACTTAAAGAATATGAAAGGAAACGGGTCTTAATTGTGAGAAGAATCATGGCATTCTTATATTCATAATTCTCTTTCTCTAAGTTCACAATTAATAAATAGTCTCCAACATCTCTCGTCTCAGAATCGAAATCTAATATAAGAGATCCATCAAACCTTTGAAATAATGTTCCCGCACCGTTATCCGTAACATTTCCTTGAATATCATATTTTTCCCACATAAAAAATTGGGTTTTTAAATCTGTAATTAAGCCACCTGTTAGCACGTCTGTATATAAAAAGGTGAAATTGAATGCGTCTTTGATATAAATGAATTCAATTTTTCTATACAATGTAGAATCACCATTTATTAGGGTTAAACGATTCATAACGATGAAATCCAAATCTTTAGATGCCGTTACGTAATTCTCCTTAGATGCTTCCAAACTAATAGTATAATAACCAGAATCTATAAGAGAAGTATCTATTGTTTGTAAATATGCTCCCAAACTGATATAATAGTTAATTGTTCCAGATATATCTGAAGATTCTTTTATGAAATACGTGACTTTCCCTAAAGTTTCATAGGTAATTTTTCTTAAGTAGCTGATTTTATAAGAAAGTGTAAAATTAACGGGTTGGTTTGTTTCTATGACTGCTGAATATACATTGTCTTTATTTAGACTCGTTAGCGAAACAATTCCTTGTCCCGGGAGAGTATTACTAACACTGTACGTTTGGCCCCCAATTGTGATGTTCATAGCAATTTCTGAGGGAGAAAAATATTGAATTTGGTTATTTATATCATTAATTAATAAAACTGCATATTTTTCATCCCAATCAGCTGTTAAACTTATTTGATAAGATCCTCCATTAGATATATTGTTTTGTAAGTCTGATACATTTAAAGTTTCTAGATATTGGTTTTGATAGAACTCTTGAACATACTCAACCTTGATTATTACATCAAAAATAGTATTTGGAGCACTTTCAATAGAAAATAAATATTGATTATCAAGGGGATAAATAATTTTATCATCTATTTGTAATACACCGTTCCCATTTTCATCTCCAGAATTAAGGGAATATTTAAATCCATTAGCAGTTGTTATATTTAAGTTAGTGAGAGTAGACAGGTTCACTTTTTCCCATGTTAAGGTATTGTAACAATTTTCAATTAAAAATGTGATATTTTTTATCGCCCACCCTTCAGATTCGGATATAAATGAAATTAGGTTTGAAATATTATATTTATGGTATTGAGCATTAATCTCATTTCTAATGAAGGATGCGTCAACAATAACATCAATAGTATTATCAAATGTTCCACTAATAAAAAATTCAAAATTATTATCCAGTGTAGGGCTTTCCTGATTAATACTTATGATGATCCCCGTCCAGACACCAAGATTATAATCCCATCCTGCATGATTAGAGATATTATATACTCGGTTGACTCCAAAGGGATCTAAAATCGATATATTTATATCAGACGCATTAACATTCCACGAGATATTATACAGGTTAAATGTAATTTGTGTTAGATTCCAATTAGTATTAACATTTGGGAGAGAAAACCTAAGATTATGATCCACATCTTGAAAAATACCAGTCCCCATAGTAAAACTCTCAGAAAATTCTCCATAAGCTTTTACAGATACGTCTAAACTCTCTGACCAATAAACTGATTGTATTGAGTCATCATTTTGAGATTGATTTAGAATTAAACTATTTTCCAGAACACTTAATTGAAGTAGTATCTCTTGAGGTATTGAATACCCCGATTTTTGAGCTGTAACAAAGAGTAAATAAGTTACATCGCTTTCTAAATTTTCTGTATCGATAATTGAAGAATGAGCACCTATATAATCACTCTCAATACCCAAATCTCCAATTTGAATAAGATCTGCTCCTTTAAATATTTTATATGACATTAAATCGCTATAAGTAGGTCCTAATAATTGTTCCGCTCCCACTGCTCTACTCACGTTAAACAATATCCTTAATTTCAGCTGGGAGCCATAATCTACCGAAATATAATCAGTAGGGTTTAAAGATATTAATTCTGTCTCGTAGTTTTCTAGTGAAATTTCAATATAGATATTATAACTTTCCTTAGCAGAAACTGTGAAATTTGTTTCTGGAACTAAACTTTGCGTAATACTCGTCATGTTAAATCTCCGTGAAGCTCCAAAAAATTCAAGTTGCAAAGAATAATTTCCGTTTATTCCCGAAGAATTTAACCATCTCATTGTAGCTTTTCCATCATTATCAGAAGTCAAGTTTACTATACTCTCTCCCGTATTCAAAGCAGTTAATAATAATTTTACCCCACTAACGGATTCTTGGGTCACAAGCGTGAAAACTGTGAAGTCTACGGTCGTTAAACTCGCCTGTACTTGAATTGTGGAATTTGGGACAGTTATATCCCCCGAAGCAACTGGAATAATTTGCGGATTATAATCAGTATCCTGATAAAAAACTGTGTAATTATATTGATATGGAAGAGTATCTACCCACCAGAATCGTGTGTGCCCATTACCATCAATTGTGCAATTCTGAAGCTCATGAGTGCTATTTCCCACAATCATCCACCCAGAATCAACCGCAATCCCATCAATATCAATGATTTCAAAGAAATTCGAACTAATATCACAAATTATATTGATAGTTTGAAATGTTTGATTAATTACTATGGCTTCGGAGGTAATGTTAACAATTTCGACGTAATTTCCTATATCTGAAGTTACTGAAGCAGTAAAATTATATTCTGCTTGAATAATATTCATGAATAATGTATAACCGTTAGAATCAGTAAGATTACTCCCGATAAGAATAGATTGATTGTATATCGAAATATTTGCGGAAGGAATGGGGTTTCCAGCCAAATCTATTGCATTAACTTGAAGATTACTATACAATACCCCTGGTTTCCCTTGTTCTTGTCCTATAGAGTAAAAAGAATTAGGATCGTATTGGTTATAATATTCTGTTTTAATCCAGCTATTAGAACGGGTTAGGTTCAAAACCCTAACCTCATCTAGCAAACCATCAAAATCGTAAGTAGGGTGAGCACATTGAAAATCTAAATTTTGTGTGTCGGCTAAACTTAAAATTCCACTGATATCTACCCCAGATCCCACCTCAATACCATCCTTGTAGATACGAATAAGGTTATTTGTTCTATCGACAATTCCTACGATATATGTCCAGGAATCGAAATCAATACTAGCAGAAGGGCTAGGAATGTTGCTAGTTCCGTCAGTAATATGAAATCTTAGACTATCTCCTGTTGTTGGAGTTGCAAAACAATACCCCGGATCCCATGTACTAGAAGCTCCTTTATAAAGAGGAATTTGCCAGGTTCCTGTACTAGTATCAATATTTATCCACATACTAACCATAAAACTTTCTGTGCCAAAATCTAGATGCCCATCACCAGGATCTCCTACATTAAAAGTTCCGTCTGTTCCATAATTATAGGCATTACTAATTTGACCGTTAGAGGGGCGTATAACTGTACCAGTCACTAGACCATTTTCACTGAAAAAAGTAGAATCGAGGGTAAATCCACTTGATTCTTCAAGATGCCATACTCCTTTATAAGAAGCATCCCATACACCTACCGGGTTTTCACGCGCACTCATGGTAGCATTTCCATAATACATCCTAATATACGTATCAAGAGAAGTTGAAAGTTCAGGAATCCGCACCCATGCGACCAATTCCGCGTGTGTTCCATTATAATTTTTATTAAATAGTTCAATTTCGTGATCCAACCACATTGATCCTAAGGAAAAAGCTATATCATCCCCATCTGCTTGAACATCACTATGTAAATCAGAATCGAAAAGAGAAATAAGTAAAGGAAAATTCGAATGGTATCCTGATCCAAAAACAAGTAATTGATCAATGGTTATAATTTTATAATGAGTAAAATAGCTTGCATCAGAGGGAGCATTTTTATCAACTTCAATGGCATTACCGATTGAATAAAAAGAGGCAGGATCATATTGATTATAATATTCTGTAGCAACCCAGCCATCTGATCGTGGAGCGTTTGAAACACGAAATTCATCTAGAAATCCTTTAAAACTATTAAAACTCCCTAAGTAAAAGGAGCTTGAATCAGTACGGAGAGGATATCCTCCAATATATTGACTGCCCATTAATTGATCATTTGCATATGCTCTCAAATAACTACCATCATATGAATAGGTAATATAGGTCCATTCTTGCCGATATATTGCCACGTTTTGATATGTAGTACCAAATGTAGTAAATTCAATATCAGCTTGATATCTTCCTTCTCCTGCTGGAAACCAGTTTTGACGGTGAAGACGAGAAAGCCTAATAGAACTTGACTTATAAAAAACCAAACGATCTGACATTGATTCCCATTCCGCATCTGATTGATAATTAGGATATATCCAAAATGAGAAAGTAAACGTATTTTCCCCATTGAAAAATTCATCACCTTGGTTGATGATGATCCTATTATCACCCGAACCTGAGAATTCTCGGGCCCCATCTATTTGTCCTGATTGTAGAAATTGTGTCCCGAACGGTGTTCCATCGTAGTTATTTGATGTAGAGTCTTTGATATATGCCCCAGTGCCTGATGGCTCGTTAAAGTGCCATGCCGATTTATATGCAACCCACACTCCTTCAGGATTTTGACGTGAGCTTATCGTATCGTTCCCATAATGCATAGTAATAGTTGTATCAGTAGCCGTAGATAAATAGGGTATGCGAACCCAAGCAATTAATTGTGCATGAGTGCTATTATAATTTAGATTAAAAAGTTCAATTTCATGAAATAACCATGAGGTACCATTGTTAAATGCGATATCAGCTCCATCAGCTTGAACATTATCATGTAAATCAGCATCAAAAATTGAAATTAGAATTGGAAAATTAATATGATCAGTTGTTCCGATTACTTGGGTATGATCAATCGTGATTTCTTTAAAGTATTGGAAATCTAATATTGATGGAATATAAACGGCATTAGCACTGCTGATAGAATAAAACGAATTAGGATTATATTGATTGTTATATTCAGTTGTTATCCAATCGGCTGAAAGGGGAATTTTAACCACCCGAAACTCCGAGATTGCTCCTGGTCCCCATACACGAGCCCCCCAATCCGAACCAATACATAACATATCCCAAACAGAATGTGGAACTTGAAGATCAGAATCAACCTTAATACCATCAACGGCGCTATTAAGATAAAGGGTTGTTGTTCGAATTGGTACTGAAAATCTAAAGGCATAATGGAACCAAGTATCAGCAGCCCAAACATCCTTATTCCCGCGAACAGAATCGCTATTATCCAAAGAGGTTGCTACACTACCAATACTACTACCATTATAAAATCTCCATCGTGGCATTTCGTTGCCGTATGAGGGTGTATTGCCACTAGAAAGATACATTAATCTTCCACCAACTGTATATTCAGCATCAAACTTAAAGCAGCTTTGAAAGGTAAATCCATCCGTGGGTCCTGAAAAGGAGCTAATGCTAAGATAATTATTGTTTCCGTCAAAAGCAATAGCGGTTCCAAGTTCCCCATCATAAATTCGTTGATCAGAGCTGAATCCAGAAGGAGTTAGATCATTATTATTGGCTGTACTATCTAAGATATTAGAAGAGGAGGGATCTTGATTCATATGCCACACTGCCTCAAAATTATTATTCCACACACTTGTGGGATTTTCTCTAGAATCCATAAGGGAATTTCCATAATAGATTCTAATAATGGTATCCTCAGCAACAGAGAGAAAGGGGATGCGCACCCAGGCTACCAACCGAGCGTGAGTTGCATTATATGATTGATTAAATAATTCAATTTCATGATCTAACCACTGAAATTCATTTGAGAATGCAATATCATCACCATCAGACTGAGTATAGTCGTGAAGATCTGAATCAAAAATTGATATTAGCAAGGGAAAGTCAATAAGATTTTCAGTCCCTGAGATTTTTGTATGATCGATTGTTATAGTTTTATAATAATCAAAATCATTAGCATTCTCAGGGAACTGTGAGGAGGGATTTGGTTCATTTTTTCTTGAATTATTTTCATTATCATCTAAAGCGTTTACATCATATAAACTGAATAAATATGGATTGAAAAGTAATGGGAAGATAACTAAAACTAGGAGAACTCCAATAACCTTGGTTTTTCTTTTAGATATTGCATAAACTCTTTTTACTATCATTTTTTTTTATCCACTTCTTCTATTTAATTTTTGTCTAAATAGGTTTCCTCAAGTATATCAAGATATTGGATTAATACTTTATCAGATTTGGACTTCTGATTATCTAATATCTTTATTAAATTTAATTGATATTTGGGGAAAATTAAATCTATATACACGTCAGTTAGGAGAGTGTAGTATTCAATTCCACTCTCATCCTTGAAGATCTTAATCATTTGTGCGTCCCAAAGCTTCCTTAGCACATTATAAATATCACTTACTCCTCTATTCTTTAGTTTTTCAAAATCTTGCATAGTTACTATAGCCATTCTTAATAACCGGAGAGTTTCATATACTTCAGGATCTATCAAAATCTTAAGGAGTGAAAGTGTATCCTCTTCATTTGGGCGATATGTACTGAAAACTTTTTGCACTTCAGCTTTATATTGATTAGCTAATTGTTTTGGCAAGCCATAAGCCACAGGATCACCGAATAGATTAGCAGGGGGTACTCGGAGCATAAAAATGTCCTTTGTAAGAAATATAAGTTCGGAAGGAATCCCTTTTACTGATCTTACTTTAATTATTTCACTTTTTATTAGTTCAGCTAGAATGGATTCTAAGTCAATTATATCTATTAACTCTCTCTCTTTAACCCAAATTATCAACTCTGATTTGGTAATCACACCATAATTTCTTAAAATATCAATGATCATATGCTTAATTTCATCTTGATAAAAAAAGAAAAGATGTTGTTCTTCAGTAAGAGTGGGATATACCGATAGACGTTGGAAAAGAGAAGGTATCATTTGCAGGTAAGAATCATCAGAAATGTTTTGCAGAATCACTTGTGCAGTATCTGCCATAGCTCCTTCATATAAATCAGGATCATCGTCTAATTCTAAAAATAAGATAAGGTAATAACTTAAATCTGGCCCAGTGTAATATGAGAGGATATTCCATGAACCAAGTGTTAGGTTTATTACCCCTTTTTCCCCACTATATTCATGAGTGCTGTAAACTTGCATTAAAGTTTTTTCTGTGATGGCAAGAGATTCCGGATATTTCATTAAAAGCTCTGTTCCTATCCTTTCATCCCATTTCATTAATAATAATCCTAAAGGTTTAAAATCGTGAACTTTCTCTGATTTGACTTGTTTTGTTTCAGGCTGCTTCTTAGTCTTTTTAATTTCTAACTCTAAAATCTCTCCCAGTGAAAGGCCGATTTTACTCCATTTATTTCTCACAATCTCCCCTACAAATACCTCTTTCGATGAATAGAGCAGTGAGTCTGAGATTTCTTTTCCCTTTTTAATTTCCTTTTGTATTTCCCTTACATTTTTAACAAAAGTAGGGACTTTGGCATGCTTAATAACTCGGTAGCCAACGATACTTCCAACAATTGCCAGTACGCCAAAAATAATTATTAAAAAGTAAAATGTTGGCATACCTGGGAATATTTCTTCCATCTCAACGACAATCGTAATACGGAACTCTTCTGAGATGTAATCCTCCCTGGTGATGTTAATAAATCCTGTAAGAGTAGTTGAGGAGAAAAATGCGTTGATACTTTTAGTAGAAAAGTTAAGCCCATACATGCCATTGGCAAATTCAGTAAATAGATAGTCAGTTCCTCTTATCGTAAGAACCAACGTCGCGTTTACTAGAGGGATCCCTCCCCGAGTTGGATCAGTTAAATTTAATTGGATTGGAATAGTTTTCCCTTGAACAATACTAATTTGATAGTTCTTGAAAGTACCCCCTAAAGAGTAATCGAGTTCTCGCTTCCTAATAGACAAACGAACCATTGCATTTTTATTTTCATAATTCTCCTTTTCTACTGTGAGGATTATTAAATACTCCCCAACGGTTCTATTCTCAGAGTCAAAATCCAAAATAATAAAATCAAAATACGTTTGAATTAAGGTACCTTCCCCACTGTCAGTTACATTTCCATGCATATCATACCTCTCCCACATAAAATACTTAGTCTGCAAATCTGAAATTCTTGCCCCTGTAAGGTTGTCTGTATATAAGAATGTAAAGTTGACCATGTCTTTAACATATATTGACTCAATGATTTTCGCTATCGTTGATTCACCGTTTATTAGTGTTAAGCGTTCCATTACTATAATATCTAAATCCTTTATCGCAGGATTATAATTGTATCCTGTAATTTCAAACCTTATAGTATAGTGATTCGCATTTATTAGAGATGTATCGATTGTTTGCAAATAATATCCCATATCTGGATTGTAAGCCGTTACACCATTTATATATGAAGCCTCTCTAATGAAATATGTCACTGTTTCAATAATTTCATAATTTATTGTTCGTACATAACCTATTTTAAAGGAAAGAGAAAAGTTAACTGGTATATTTGTTTCTATAACAGCATTATATATAGTATCCCTGTTTAGATAATCTAAAGAAAATGTCCCTTGACCTATAAGAGTGTTTGAAATTTGAAAAGTCTGTCCACCAATTGTAATGTTCATAGCAATTTGAGTAGGAAGGAAAAATTGACTCCCGTTTTTTATTTCATCAATTAGAAGTTGCGAAAATTTGGATTCCCACTCATTATCGTTTGCACTTAAATAATAAATTCCGCTATTAGCTATATTTTGCTGGTGACTGGTTATATTTAATGTTTCCAAGTATATATTTTGGTAAAACCTTTGAACATATTCAACGTTTATCACCACATCAAACATTATGGCTGAAGTACTCTCCACGAAAAATAGAAACTGATTATCTTTTGGATAAAATGTCCTATCATCCATGATTACTACTCCACTACCATCAACATCCCCGGAATAAAGCGAATATTTAACACCCTCAACAGTAGAAATATTTAAATTGATAAGAGTTGATAAATCTACTTTCTGCCAGGTAGCAGTATTGTAGCAATTTTGAATGTAAAAAGTGATATTTTCTATTACCCATCCATCCGATTCAGTTAAAATGGAAATACTATTTGTATTGTTGTATTTGATATATTGAGCATCAATATGATCTCTAATGAAGTACGCATCGGCAATAACATCTATAGTGTTATCAAATGTTCCACTGATGGTGAACTCAAAATAATTATTCGCTAATGGGCTACCCTTATTCAAAGTTAAGGTTATGCCTTCCCAGACTCCAAGATTATAATCCCATCCTGCATGATTAGAAGTATTAAATATGGTATTAACTCCATAAGGATTTAATATAGATAAGCTTATATCAGACGCATTAACATTCCAAGAAATATTATAAATATTTAGTACAATTTGAGATAAATTCCAATTAGTTCTAAGATCTGGGATAGAAAATCGAAAACTATGATCCACATTTTGAAATATACTAGTTCCAGATGTAAAACTTTCAGAAATTTCTCCATATGGTTTTACCGATAAATCCAAACTCTCAGCCCAATAAACTGATTGAACAGAATCATCATTCTGTGATTGATTTAAGATGATGTCATTTTTTAAGACATTTAATTGTACAATTTGATCCTCAGGGAGAGTATATCCTGATTTTTGAGCTGAAACCACGACCAGATAAGTTACGTCACTATCTAATTTTCCTGTGTTGAAAATTGCATAATGTGCCCCTTCATAATCGATCTCGAAACCAAATTTTCCTGATAAAATTAGATCTGCTCCCTTAAAAACTTGAAATGACATCTCATCACTATACGAGGGTCCCAATAAATGTTCGGCTCCTATTGCTTTACTGACGTTAAATAACATCATTAGTTTCAACTGAGAGCCCCATTTCACAGATATATATTCTGTTGGGTTTAAGGAAATAAGTTCGGTCTCATAATTTCCTAATGAAATTTCAACATAAATTGTATAATCATATTCAGCTGAAACAGTAAAATTAACTTCGGTTACCATAGTTTTGGTTAAACCCGTCACATTAAATAATTTAAATGAACCAAAAAATTCGAGTTGCAAAGAATAATTACTATTTATTCCTGTAGAATTTACCCATCTTAACGTCGCCTTTCCTTCGTTATCTGTGGTTAAGTTTACGATACTTTCACCTGAATTGGTTGAAGTTAAAAGGCATTTAACTCCACTAGCAGGCTGTTTAGTCAAAAGCGTGAGAATTGTAAAATCAATTGATGTTAAAGCTGCTTCTATTTGGATTGAACTATTTGCTGCAGTTATATCGCCTGAAGCAACTTTGATGATATTGGGATTGTACTTATTATCTTTATAATACAATGTATAGTTATATTCATAAGGAATAGTTTTTACCCACCAAAAGCGAGTTTGTCCGCTCCCGTCGATTGTACAGTTTTGAATTTCATGTGTACTGTTACCTACTACAAGCCATCCAGTTTTAACCATAATTCCATCGATATCTATAACGTTAAAGAAATTTGAACCCACATTACAAACTAAATCAATAGTCTGAGAGGATTGATTTAGTACAATTGCTTTCGAAGTAGTATTTACATTTTCAATGTAATTTCCTATATTTGAGGTGATTGTGGCTGTAAAGTTATATTCTCCTTGAACTATATTAGGAAACAAGGCAACTCCGTCATTATTTGCTAAAGAATTGTACATTAAGATTGTATTATTGTATATTGAGATATTCGCATTAGGGAGTGGATTCCCAAAAAAGTCGACAGCATTAACTTGAAGATCACTATATTCAATTCCCTCTAAGTTGCGTTCTATTCCTATAGTATAAAACATGGTGGGATTATATTGGTTATAATATTCTGTTTTAATCCAATCTTTAGATCGGGTAGTGTTTAACACTCTAACCTCATCTAACAAACCATCAAGATCGTACGTAGGAAGAGCACATTGAAAATCTAAATTTTGGGTATCAGCTAAACTTAAAATTCCGCTTATATCCGTTCCTGTCCCTATCTCAGTTCCATTTTTATATATTCGGATGAGATCCCTTGCTCGATCAACAATCCCTACAACATGAATCCAAGAATCAAACGCGACACTCACACTTGGACTTCCAGCATTGCTGGTTCCATCAGCAATATAAAATCCGAGGCTATTCCCAGTTATTGGGGTGCTGAAACAGTATCCTGGGTCCCATGTGCTTGAAGCTCCCTTGTAAAGAGGAATCTGTAATTCTCCAGTGCTTGTGTCAATATTTACCCACATACTGACCATAAAACTTTCTGTAGTAAAATCAAGATGTCCATCCGCAGGATCCCCAACATTGAAAGTCCCATCAACTCCATAATTATATGCGTTACTTATCTGACCAGATGATGGTCGAACCACTGTGCCAGAAACAATTCCATTTTCATAATAAGAAGTAGAATCTAGAGTGAAACCACTCGATTCTTTAAGATGCCACACTCCCTTATAAGAGGAATCCCATACTCCCGTTGGATTTTGACGAGATCCCATGGTAGCATTCCCATAATACATTCGAATATATGTGTCTAAGGAAGTAGAGAGATCGGGAATTCGTACCCATGTAATTAATTCTGCGTGAGTTCCATTAAAATTTTGATTAAATACTTCTATTTCATGATCCAACCAGGTAGATCCTAAAGAAAATGCGATATCATCTCCATCTGGTTGTACATCAAACCGTAAGTCAGTATCGTGAAGAGAAATTAATAGAGGAAAATTTGAATGACCTCCTGATCCAAAAATTTGTCTATGATCGATTTTAATAATCTTATAATACCTAAAATAAGCTTCATTAGGAGGAAGCTCATCGACTACTTTTGTTTCATTGCTCAAGGAATAAAAATCCTTTAGATTGAATTGATTATTATATTCAGTTTTAATCCAATCAGCTGACCGTGCAATTTTTGATATACGTACCTCATCTATCTGACCAAGCCAAGGATATGTCCATGCTACTCCTTCAGGGTGATCAGCATGTCCAATCCTAAAAGGATAAGGAAGTGCTGACAGAATTTTATCGCTTTTCGCTAAAGTATTAACATCCTGTAAACCATCCATATAAATTTTCATCGTAGAACCATCATATGTTGTAACGACATGATGCCACATATCTGCTAATAAAGCTTGTGAAGCTTGGAGATCATAATCATCTCCATGAAGTTGAAATCTTAAATATGGGCTATTTACTGAGAAAATTGTTCGATATCCGTCATAATAACCTTTATGGTTAAATGGCCCCATCCATGGGTGAGTACTTGGGAATTTTATCCATCCTTGAAGCGATATTTGATTTCCAGTAATATCAAGACTAGTGTCATTACCACAATCGATAAAATGATCACTAAAATCTTGACCAAAACCAACGGTCCCATCTATACGAGTTGGAATATAACTGGGATTTCCTTCACCACCTTGACCATGATTCCCATAGCGAGTACTATCTTTATATTCATTTGGAGTTCCATCGCCACTTTCAGTAAGGTGCCATGTTCCCACATAATTTGAATCCCATACACCTAAGGGGTTCGCTTGGGATTCCATTGTAGAATTACCGTAATACATCCGAATAATCGTATCCTCAAACGGAGAAAGATTCGGAATATTAATCCAAGCTATTAATTGAGCATGGGTACTGTTATAGTTTTGGTTAAATATTTCAATTTCATGAAACAACCATGAGGTGCCATTTTTAAAGGCGATGTCATCACCGTCTGTTTGTACTTTATCATGCAAATCTGCATCAAAAATAGAAATAAGTACTGGAAAGCTAACAAGATTACTCGTTCCAGAAACTTGAGTGTGATCAATTATTATTTCTTTAAAATATTGGAAATCAAAGATCTTGGGAACATATACTTTAGTGGCACTACTTAAAGAGTAAAAAGAACTAGGATCTTGCTGGTTACTATACTCCGTATTGATCCAATCAGCGGATCTAATCCCCGTGGATATTCTAATTTCATCTATTAAACCATCGAGTGGATTACTTCCCTGGGAAAATACCATACCATAACCACAATCTATACTATTAATTAGGCTAATATCAACTCCTGTACCGACTTCAATACCATCTTTATATCCATGTATTAAATTAGTCGATCTATCAATGACACCTACAAAGTACATCCATTGGTCAAATATGATGGGAACCTGTGTAAGTTCTCTATTTGAACCATCTGAAATTGAAATTTCTAAATTAGTCGCGGGAATATTAGTCTCAATCTCATAACCTTCAGCAGAAGCTGTGTGTCCTCCCTTCCAAAGGGGAATTTGGTAAGTACCCGTACTCTGATCGACGTTAAGCCATAAACTAATAGAAAAACTCTCTGTACCAAAGTCCAAATGTCCATCTATTGGATTTCCAATATTAACTCCGGGATTTGAACCATCAAAATTACAAGCACTATCTATTTGTCCCGAAACACCCTGTGTGACTCCTGTAGATGGATTTCCATCCGTTTCATAAGACGTTGAATCTTTCACGGCTCCATTTGATTCACTGAGATGCCATACTCCTACATAATTATTCTTCCATACATCGGAAGGATTTTCCTGGGAACTAATAAACGAATTTCCAAAATACATCCGAATAATAGTATCTTCGGACTGTGAGAGGACAGGGATACACACCCATGCTATCAATTGAGCATGTGTACTGTTATAACCTTGATTAAATAATTCGATTTCATGATCAAGCCATTGAAATTCGTTCGCAAAGGCTATATCGTCCCCATCGGATTGAGAATTATCACGAAGATCTGAATCAAAAATTGAAATTAATACTGGAAAATTGATAAGGTTGTCAAAACCAGAGACTTTTGTATGGTCAATTGTGATTGTTTTATAATATTCAAAGTCATCAGCACTAATAGGATGAACTGAAGAAGTCATTGGGCTAATGTCGTTTAGACCATTTTGACTCTCTTCTTTATCAATAAAATGATTATTCTCAAATATACTAATTATATACGAATTAAAAACTAGTGGAAGCATTAGAAGGACCAATAAAAATCCTAACTTATTGATTCTTCTTCTTGATTTTCTTTTAATTTTTCTAATACCCATTCTCTCAAACCCATAATTTCAAAATTTAATAAAGCGCCTTAAAAATACATATAAAAATTTGAATATATAATATTAGAGTAACCTCTACAATCAAGTTATGACTTATTATCCAGTTTTTTCTAGTTTTAAAAATCTAAGCATATTTTTATATTAAAAAAAAACTTTAGTAACAAGATTATTATTTATCTGCTGTTAGACAGAGAAATTAATAATTCAAAATGAGCAGATTTAAACTGTCAGATCTTTCTTGATTACTAGAGAAATTAAGTTGAATTATGAGATGATCTAAATGTACAAAAAGATTCTGTTAGGTGTTGATAATTCTGACTTATCAATGAAAGTTGTGGACAAAGCCATTGAATTACATAAGAGAGACAACAGTAAAATAGTCGTATTTCATTCTG
>JAEOTL010000122.1 GCA_016839845.1 Promethearchaeota archaeon | reverse complement strand
ATTATACAAATATTGAAGAAAAAAAGGAGGAGAGCAAATAAATGCCAAAAAGACCAGCATTTAGTAATTTATGTAAAGCAATAGAAGCAGGCCACTTTGTATTTACTGGAGAACTTGAACCTAAAAAAATCTTAAATCTCGATGAGATTATCCACTCTGCTAAAGAGATGAAAAAAACCGGTAGGATAGTAGCTGCTAACGTAACAGATGGTCCACAAGGCGATGCCTACATGTCTTCAATGGTACCAAGCTATTTAGTTCAGGAAAAAGCTAATATTGAAGCTGTGTGGCAAGTAACTGTACGTGATAGAAACAGAGTAGCACTTTTTGGAGATGTTATAGCAGGCGCAGTTATTGGATTAAAAAATATACTTACACTTACAGGAGACCATACGGCATTAGGAGATCATAAAAAAGGTCGAGCAGTTTATGATATTGATAGTACTCAGTTTGCGGAAATGCTTTCGATGATGATAGATGAAGGGACTGATTACGAGGGTAACGAACTTCAAGGTGGAAAAATAGAGATGAACTTTGGATGTGTTGCCAACCCTAATAGTGACCCACGCGAACCTGAGATCCTCAAAGTCGGTCGAAAAGTAGAGAGAGGAATCGATTTTATCCAGACACAAACAGCGTTCGAAATCGATCAAGCAAAAGAATTTCTGAAAGAACTAGAACAATTCGATGTTCCTGTTTTGCTAGGACTCTTTCCTCTTAAATCTCATGGAATTGCTTGGTATTTTGACAATTTTATTCCTGGTGTGAGCGTTCCAAAGGATCTTCTTAAGGCTCTAAAGAAAGCAGAGAAGGATAATAAGGGTAATAAACCAGGTAAATATGCTGCTATTGACAAAATAAACATTGAATATTTCAAACCATTTATCGCTGAAATTAAGAAAACTACAAAGGCTGCAGGAATCCACTGTATGGCTGTTGAATATGAAAGGTTATTCGCTCCTCTTCTTGGAGAATATCCAGAATATGTAAAGTAAGTAATAATTTTAAAAATTTTTTTAATATATTTTATATTTTTTTAATGTTAAATTATTAGAAGTGAGGAAGAAACATGAAAAATCTTGATGATAAAGATAAAAGAATTCTTGAAATGCTCCTTGAGGATTCAAGAAGACCCTATAAAGAAGTAGCTGAAGATCCTAATGTTAAATTATCAGAATCTACTGTTAGAAAAAGAGTTATCAAACTTCAAGACGAAGGAGTAATAGAGAAATTTACAATAAAGATATGTCGTGAAGATGAGAGATGTATTATAGCGTTCCTTACATTAATTCCAAAAAGTTTAGCTGAAACAAAAGAATTATTAAGAGAAGCGCAGGTCCTTCCTCAATGTGAAGAAGTATATTTCCTTGCAGGAGAATGTGGTGTTTTAGTGAAAGTAAATGTGCCAGAAATCATCGAATTGGATGCATTAATAGAATCATTTCGTGCTCGGGCGGATGTGAAAAGCGTGGAACGTGTATGTGTAGTTCTTCGTCCTATTAAAGTTTCACAATCTGAAGGCCGAATTTTATAAAATTATTTTTCAATTGGTTGGATTTTTCCATTTTTGATTATTACTTTATTATAAAGAAGATCAGGATTTTATTTTTCCTTGTAAAATTATATTTTTAAATAAAAATAAGTTGTATTATCAACTAATACAAATAGATCATATTTATTATGTCAGAAAAAGTCTGGTATAAAGCTGCTAGATTGATCGTAAGAGCAAGTGGTAATCCTCTGTTCCAAGCTAATGAAACATTGGTAGAAATCTTAAAAACACTTTTGAACGAAGAACAAGTAAAATTTTTACTCAATTTTAGAAAATCTATATTAACATTACAAGAATTAAAAGAAAAGACCGGAATGGATGATACGGAATTAATGGGTTTGTTAAATTCATTAATGGATAACGGAATTATAATGGATTCCCCAATAGATGGTAGTAATATGATGAAGTATCGTCTATTGCCACCCATAGCAGATATATTTGAATATTCTATTATTGGAGAACGCCCAATTGAGCAGAAACAGAAACTAGCACAACTCTATGAAACAATGTTTGAGGAAACAACTGAGATGGTCCAAACCAATTATGATAGATTAGTACCAATATTAAAAGAAAACATACCTATTTTTGCTAGGATTATTCCAATTGAAAAGGAAATCACTGTTCCGCATGAAAAAGTATTGCCTTTACATGAAGCTTCTAAGATCATAGATGAACAAGATATAATATCTCTTTCGGAGTGTCCCTGTAAACTTCAAAAAAGTCTTGTAGGGGAATCATGTAAGGTATCAAGTGATAGATTTAGATGCTTTCACTTTGGAAATATGGGTCGTTATTTTTTAGAACATGGGCTTGGTAAATCTGTATCCAAAGAAGAAGCTAAGAGAGTATTAAAAGAAGCTGAAGAAGAAGGGCTAGTCCATAAGACTTTTCATGATGACTTTAATTTCTACCAAAAAGAAAATTCAATATGTAATTGCTGCAAATGCTGTTGCATTCTCTTTCAGACTTATTATCGTGGTATCATATCATTTCATGCAATGACATCCTATAAGGCGAAAATAGATGAGATAAAATGTGTTGGTTGTGGAATCTGTGTTGATAAATGTCCAATCGAGGCTATTTCATTGATTAATGGAAAAGCACATGATAATGAAAGCAGATGTATCGGCTGTGGAGTCTGTGTTCACCATTGCCCCGAAAATGCAAGGACTTTAAAACATACAGAACTAAGGGAAGTTTATCTTCCACCTCTTGTGATAAAGACCGACAATCCTCATAGTCTATGAAAAATTTAATTTAATGCCGATATTAATCGATGTTTACAAAATTTCCTTAATATCAATCTTAGTACATCCTCAAAACAAGCAAGAATTCCCTCACCACTAACTGCAATAGTAAATCTTGAATCCATATTCTTATATTTATCAAAATTAATCTCTCTTAAGAATTCTCCAGGACTAAATTTATCTGGTAAATCTTGCTTATTAAATGCAATTATCATTGGAATATCCTCAATACAATCTCTAAAATATGAAATCAGTTCATTCCATGATATAAGATTACGTTCATACACTTTCTCTTGTGAATCTAACACGAGAATAATTCCATCCACCGCTCGTAAGGTGATCGGCCTTGTTATCAAATAGAAATCTTGACCTGTAGTTGTATAAATATGAAGTTTCAATTTCCACTCTTCAT
>JAEOTL010000388.1 GCA_016839845.1 Promethearchaeota archaeon | reverse complement strand
TCTTTACATCCTCCAATATATCAAATTGGAAATCGTAACCGTTATAGTATTCATATTTTAAAAGCTTCAATGCGAATTCTGAGTCAGAAAACGCAGGTACAAATATTGGAACACCATTTTTAGCTGCTACAGATAAAATACATCTATTAGATAATCTCTTTCCTATTTTTTTTAGAAACTCGGAGGGCTTTTCATGGATATTTTTGTTATCATAAAGGGACTGAATTATTTCAAACAATTTTTTATCAGCAGCATCATAACTACTTTCAGGAAGGAAAATATCATAAATTCTGTTGATACGATGTTTAAATAGTTCATTATCATCTGCTTCAGAGCTTCCAAGATAATGACCAATTTCACAGACAGAATCTATTAAATCGTGAGTTATGTTCGCTCCAGTGCTAATAATAACATCTATAAGATTATGCTCTATTAATGCAATGATTAGATCCCCCATTCCTGCAGGAATCATTGCCCCACTTAAGGTTAGAACAGTTAAAATATCTTCTGACTCAACCATTTTAAATAAGATATCCAGAGCTATCCCTAGCTTTCTCCCTTGAAATCCACAATTTTTAAGAGATTTCAATAGATCATCAATATTGGAAATCGTTTTTACATCCAACGGCACAACTTTTTTTGTGAGAAAATGGTCTTTCTGAATGTGTGACATAACTTAATTAATATGTTAGAAATTTTAAATAATATATGATCATTAACCAATAGTAGATCAATACAAATAATCAATAAAAAAAAGAAACGTAATGTCTTTAGTCCCTAAGAAGATTTTCTTTGTAAAAGGGAAGGGAATTTCCTCGAATTCAGAATTACAATCATTTGAGCAAGCATTAAGAGATGCGGGGATTGAAAAATATAATCTTGTCAGGGTCTCCTCTATTATACCTCCATTTTGTAAGGAAATTGATAAAATGGAGGGATTAAAAACACTTAAAACTGGCCAAATCGTCTATACCGTTTTAAGTAGAATAAGCTCAAACCTAAAAAATGAAAAAATTTCTTGTTCAATAGGAATAGCGAAACCTACTAATGAAGAAACTTACGGTTATTTAAGTGAACATCATACTAAAGATGAAGATCCCAAAAAAATCGGAGGATTAGCAGAGGTTCTTGCTGCTGAGATGTTAGCAACAACTCTTGGCATACCTTTCAACTCTAAGGCCAATCAAAAAGAGAAATTAGCGCACTTCAAGGTTAATGGAGAGATTATCGAAACTAAGAATGTTACACAATCAGCAACTGTTAAGGAAGAAGGAGAGTGGGTAACAGTTATAGCTGCGGCAATTTTCATAGTTTAATGTTTTTGTTAGCTATTCAAATTCGAATCTCTTTTATTTCCCCACGGATTTTATCATTGATGAAAAGTATAGCCATTGTCGTTTTCGGACCAAAAGAATCACTTTCTAAATACCCCTTTCCGGGATTCACAAGCAAAATATTCTCAATATATTCTATTTTAGGTTCGTGAGTATGACCAAATATGATCAAATCTACATCCACGTTTAAGAACTGAGAAAGGACCGTTTTCTCTGTAATACTTGAGGATCCCCCGCTTGCGGGATGAGTAATACCAATTTTCTTCTCTGAAACCTCGAATAACACCGTAGATTGAACTAACTCTCTAACACTATTTGGATCCGCATTACCATAAACTCCCTTGAACTTATCCTCCTTAATTTGAATTAACTCTTTAATTACATCTGGAGAAATATAATCTCCGGCGTGGATAACCCAATCTGAGATATTTATTTCCTTTATCATCTCTTTAGGTAATTCTTCAAAAGATCGTACATGAGTATCCCCTATTATGGCTATTCTAGACGTCATTTTTACACACTATAGTAAACAAATTCTTATTATATCATTAAAATAACTCCCAGATTCGAATTTTTTTATCCGCAGCACCCATAGCAAATAAATTTCCAGAGGGAGAAAAAGCAATTCCGTAAATTCCTTTTGGTTTTAATTTTATAGTTTCAATAATTTCAACCGTTTCTAAATTAACGATTTGTATCTGGTGATCAGAGGTAATTAAAATCGTTTGACCATCTGGAGAATAAACAACTTTATGCATGTAGCCATCCAATATTTTAATTTCTTGGAGAAGCTCTAAATCTTTAGCACTTCGTATTTTTACAGTTTTAAAATCACAAGCAGCTAAATAGTTAGAATCAGGAGAAAAAGTAACGGAAGGAACGACCAATTCGTGTCCTGAAATTTCTCTGATAAGCTTTCCTGTAGGAATTTCAAAGAAAAATAAATTTTCACTAAGGCCTGCTACTACTAATATTTTTCCATCGAGAGAAATAGCAATCGACGAAATATTTCTGTCAAGAACATTATTAGTAAATATTTTATCACCTGAGGATATTTCCCATAGTATAACTTTCCCATCATATGAACCAGTCGCGACGTAGCGATTATCTGGGGATATATGTATAGTACTAACTGTTTTTTTATGGCCCTCCAATGAATAAAGCACTTTCCTTTCAGGAAAATCCCATATCTTTGCTGTCAAGTCAGTAGAACTGCTTGCTAGAATTTTACCGTTAACAGAAAATGATAAAGAATTTACACTCTTTTTATGGTCTTCAAGAGTTTGTATTAAATTCCAATTATCTGTGTCCCAGATTTTTATTTTCGCGTCCATACCACAAGAAACTAAATTAGAATTATCAGGAGAAAACGCTACGTCTATGACATAATTATCATGTGCTTGGAAAGTTTTGATTAATTGGGTCATCATCCTCAAAAGAAATTTAGACTTCCTTTACAATTTGGTTTAGTGGGTTTCTGCACGTTGGCTCAGGTATATTCCCTTCAATATATCCAAAAGGAAGAACCGTCAAAATATAATCATTATCGCTTAATTCCAATATTTCTTTCGCTTTCGTCTTGTTCATTGAACCTATCCAACATGTACCGATCCCGAGAGACCAAGCCATTAACATCATATTCATGGAAACTAATGAAGTATCAATAATATACCAATTAGAACTAATCCAAGGTTTTCCAACAATAGCTACTGCAAATGATGATTCACCTATAAACCAACCATATCCCGTGGCTCTGGCTAACTCCTTTAAAACATCCCTATTTTTAATTACTATAAATTTCCATGGTTGTCGGTTCGAAGCACTTGGAGCCCATTGTCCTGCTTCTAATATCATCTGTATTTCTTCTTCTGGAACTTTTTTATTCTGAAATGATCTTATACTTCTACGCCCTTTAATTAATTTTAACATTGACTCTGGATCAATCATTATCTACCATATCTACTTACTTTTATAATCTGTTATATCCACTAACTGTTAAAAATACTTCTTGTATATCTCATAAAATATCTTTTTAAAAAAAAATAGGGTATTACGAGAAAAAATAGCAGAAATTAGTTATTTTCCTTATACTTGTAATATTCAGAATCAAAATTAGGAAAAATTTTCTTTTTCCTTCCTTCTTTTTCTTGCTTAATCAAACCAAGTTCATATAACTTTTTCAGGTGATAATGAATCGTTTTATGGTCAACTTTAAATTTTTTAGTAATAATGTTGTTCCAAATTCCAGGTTCTTTTTCTATCATTTCTAAAATCTCTAAAGTTAACTTACTTTTTTGAAGTTTCAAGTCTACATTAGATATCGGATTTTTTTGGTAATAAGGAAAGTAAGCAATGAAGTTTCCAACTCTTTTCTTACCTATGATCTTGTAAGTTTGCAAAATATCCAGATGCCATACCAAATTTCCTGCGGCTAGCTCAGTTTTCCTCATCAGTTCATTAAAATGGATTCCAGGCTCCTTCAAGATAAGATCAATTATTTTGTTTCTATTTTCGTTTTCTAATACCTCATCTAATGATAATCTATGAGCTCCTTTCTCAATTGATACTGTTCTTTTTCTTAGGTATATGAAATAGTCTTTTTTTGAAATGAGAAACGCTATTGATAGAATACTGACAGCAGTTATAATGATTGTTAAATATAACCATGTCCAATCATAAGGTTCAAAACTGAATTCAAATAAGGTTATATAGTATTCAGTTTCAGCTCCTAATCCAAGAAGAGTACTTTCAAGGAGCAGTTCTGAACTGGACTCATTGAGATACTCTTGAGTATCTACTAATTCCCAAGTTTCTTGACCAACATCATATATTGCCAAGGAATAATTAATGTTATGGGAAAGACCATAATTTTGATTCTTATTATATCGAATAATTATACTCTCTATAGAAGCATTAGAAAGGAGTCGAAAAATACAATTGTATTGATACCGAAGTTGAAAAGAGCCTTTCATTGGTGCTGAAGGAGGTTTAGAGATACCGAAATTTCTCATTCTTACTTTAGAAGTTATACTTAATGTGAGTGATTCATTATTGCTAATCGAAAATGAACTCTGTCGATTTGAAATTGTCGGTTCATATTCAATAGAAAGATTAATCTTTGAATTTGCAGAGATTTCAAAGATAATATTATTCGAAAAGTGATAAGAAACATTTTCATTCTCATTGACAGTATCTAGTGTTGAAAATCCTGTAATATTTTCTTCACGAGCAGAAGCATTAGAAATAACTAAAAATAGGTTTAACATTAGGATACTAATTAAAAAAAAACTTAAATAGCGTTCTTTTTGTTTATTCAAATTTTTATGCATCAAATCCAATTGTTTTATCTACTTCTATTATTTAAATTAAAATTAAAAAAAAAATTTATTTACTTCTGATTATTCATTTCCTTCTTCTAAGGATTGCTACTGAGAGAACCGCTATGATACCGATAATTCCAATAAGTCCTATATAAAACAAATAACTATTATCTGGTTCGGGAATTAATACTGTCCACACTGAGAAGTGATCAGTTACAGTAACCAAGTATCCTTGTTCTACAGTACTAGGTGAAGAAACCCATTCTTCATCAGTTTCATCATAGTAAGCCCAAGTACTTAAACGGTTTTGACTGGTTGCTTCTATTTTTAGCTTCGCTTGAACTTGGCTAGTGTTACTCTCAACCGAAACGCAAAAACCTTCTTGGTAAAGATGATTTCTATTTCGATTCCTTATTTGATAAGTATTTCCTTTTAACAATCCCAATTGAGTTTGTTGTTCAGTACAAGTCATATTCATTTGCATATTCTGATCGCAATCAATCTCAATAGCAAAATCTTTTTCTCCAATCCTTAATGCATCACATTGGATATTCAGATCAATATCAACAGTTGAATTAAATCTTAGCCTCGTTCTTTGTCGAAACGTAAACATTACTTGATTGTTTGCTTGTATTTGTGTTTGAATTGTATCACCATTGACTTCAACAGGAGTTTCTCCAGCAGCTACTACACTGCTAGTGCTAGCAACTGCAAAGAGGAGAGCTATCGCAAAGGTTCCTAGTAGTATTTTACTTGTTTTCTTCATTTTTTTAACCAAATTGTTTCTAAATAGAAAAAATATAATCAGTATAAAAAGGCTTAAGGAACAATCTTCCCCATTATATTTTTGAAAATAAAGTCTACTTCAGAAAATATCAAGAGGCAGATATCGTAAGATTTTTAAAACTACAAGTGATTTATGTTATAACATACAATTCTGTGAGATTGATAGAAATGAAGACACTTCACCAAGTATATAAGTTTAATCACAAAGGATTTATGAAGTGTTTTAAATCATTAGAATTGTGTTTGAGTAAATTAGATTTACTTTTATTATTATAATTAAAAATCTCCATTATCTTTGTATAAATTACCATTCTTTTTACAAGGATAGGGGGAGCTTAAAAAAATGACGAAATTTAAATAGGGATAGAAATGAACGAACGACAAGATATTATGGTATCCGAGATGATGGAGAAAATCCGAGGAGATTTGATCCTTCCCAAACAAGCTTATTTCTTTGACACTACACTCCGAGACGGTGAACAAACACCCGGGATTAGTTTCACACTAAAAGAAAAAGAATCTATTGCTCAAGCTTTAGATGAATTGGGGATAGATGTAATTGAAGCAGGATTTCCAGTTATATCTCAAGGAGATTTTGATGCTTGTAAGAGTATTTCAAAATTAGGATTAGATTCAGAGGTATTAGGACTTGCACGGATTAAAAAAGTTGATATAGATAAAGTTATCGAGGCTGACATGGACTCAATTCATGTTTTTATCGCAACTTCAGACTTGCATCTGAAAGAGAAATTACAAATGACTCGAGAGGAAGTTATTGAGAGTGTTAGGGAGTTAATATCATATGCTAAAGAGCACTATTCCACGATAGTCTTTTCCGCAGAGGATGCTACTCGCTCAGATTTAGATTATCTGATTAAAGTTAATCAAGCTGCAGTTGAAAGTGGGGCGACTCGAATAAATATCCCTGATACAGTTGGCACAATTTCCCCAACCGCTTATGGGTATATAGTAAGAAAAAACTATGAAGCTTTACCTAAAGATGTACGTATTGCTGTACACTGTCATAATGATTTTGGTTTGGCGGTAGCAAATACAGTAGCCGGTTTTGAGAATGGTGCCTCTGAAGCTCAAACAACTATTTTAGGACTAGGAGAACGTGCTGGGAATGCGGCATTCGAGGAAGCTGCTATGTCATTATATGCATTATATCAACTTCCAATGAGAATCAATACTAAATTAATTTTTCCGACCGCAAAATTAATTGAGAGCTTCTGTGGAGGTAAGGTAACTATTGGTCGATTGCAACCGTTAATTGGTCAGAATGCTTTTGCTCACGAATCTGGTATACACGCCCATGCTATGATTCAACATGCTCGAGCATATGAGCCTATCACTCCGGAATTAATAGGGATTAAACGATCTGATAATGTCGAGGACATTATTAAGCAGTCAATAAAATTAGGAAAGCACACGGGAGGTCACGCATTAAAGGCAAAGCTAGAGGATCTGGGTATTCATACATCAGATGAACAGTTTAAAAACATTATGGGGCATGTGAAGGATTTTGGGGACAAGGGTCACGAGGTTACAGAAGAAGATTTCTATGCAATCTTGAAAGATGTGTTTGAAGAGCTCCCTGAAGAAGATCAATTCGTAAAACTCGAAGAACTTACAGTGTTAACAGGTTCTATTACACCAACCTCTACCGTACGATTAAAAATTGATGATAATGGAAATTCCATTGAGAAAGTTGCTTCATCAGTAGGAGTTGGACCCGTTGATGCATCTGTTAATGCTATAATTAAGTGCTTTAAACCGATGAGCAAAATAAAGCTGCTTAATTATCAAATTGATGCAATCACAGGGGGTACTCAAGCATTGGGGCATACAACTATCGAGATTATGGATATTGAAAGTAATCATATTGTAAAAGCTAGTGCTACCCATGAAGATATCGTGATGAGCTCGGTATTATCTCTCATTAAGGGTTTAAACCTAATTGTTAAGAAGAAAAATACATCTAATAATTAATTTTTTTTTTGTATTTGGTATAATTAGGCACCATAAAATGAAAAGTTAGATATATAGGAAGAAAAAATGCAGTTAACAATAACAGAGAAGATTCTTCGAAGCCATTGTGATGATGATAATGCTGTTGCAGGAGATTTCATATTAGCAAATATAGATAAATGCTTAGCAAATGATATTACAGCACCTATTGCAATCGAAGTGTTTGAAAAAATTATTGAGGGAACTGATCATAGCCTCTTCGATAATGCTAAAATCATATTAACTCCTGATCATTTTACACCAAATAAAGATGTTGCCTCCGCGGAGCAATGTGAAATACTTAGAAATTTTGCTTATAAGTATGATGTGATCAATTATTTCGAAGTGGGTCGTGGTGGTATTGAGCATTGTCTTATTCCAGAACAAGGTTTAGTAAAACCTGGAGATGTGTTTATAGGGGCAGATTCCCATACTTGCACATATGGCGCGCTTGGTGCTTTTTCTACAGGTGTAGGCTCTACTGATTTAGGAAGTTCTATGGTTTTAGGAAAATGTTGGCTGAAGATACCTGAATCTATAAAATTCATTTTTTCTGGACATTTAAATAAGTGGGTTTCGGGAAAAGACTTAATTCTATATACAATTGGAATGATAGGTGTTGATGGCGCCACATATAAAGCCATGGAATTTACTGGAGAGGTTATAAAAAGATTGTCAATGGCTAACAGATTCACTATGTGCAATATGGCAATTGAAGCTGGAGCAAAAAATGGTATCATAACACCTGATAATATAACTAAAGATTACATGAAAAAAGTTAGTGGAGATCAGTATAATATATTCAATAGTGATAAAGATGCTGAATACAGTGATATCATCGAGATTGATTGTACTAGGGTTGAACCCCAGGTTGCATTCCCCTCTTTACCCGAAAATGCTAAACCTATTTCAGAAGTAAATAATATGAGAATAGAAATTGACCAATCGATAATTGGTTCATGTACGAATGGTCGAATTGAAGACTTGAGAATTGCCGCAAATATCTTAAAAAACCAGAATATTAACCATAAAATACGTTGTATTGTCATTCCGGGTACTCAAAATATCTATCTTCAAGCATTAAAAGAAGGATTGATTGAGATCTTTATTGATGCGGGAGCAATTGTTTCAACTCCTACTTGTGGTCCATGCTTAGGTGGATATATGGGAATTCTTGGTGCTGGAGAGAGAGCAATATCAACCACCAACAGAAATTTCACGGGTAGAATGGGACACGTAGAAAGTGAAGTCTATTTATCAAGTCCCGCTATTGCATCAGCTTCCGCTGTAAAGGGATATATTACATCCCCTGAATATATATAAAGTGAGAATAATGATTGGCACAGTAATAAGATATAATATAAAAGATATTAACACAGATCTAATTATCCCCGCCAGATATTTAACCAAAACTGATCCTGATTATCTAGCTCAACATTGCATGGAAGATCTGGATTCTAAATTCACTCAAAAATTAAAAAGAAATAATTACTCAATTCTGGTCGCGGGTTCTAATTTTGGATGTGGATCAAGTAGGGAGCAAGCTCCTATAGCTATTAAAGCAGCAGGAATAAAATGTATCATTGCTTCCTCATTTGCTCGAATTTTCTTTAGAAACTCAATTAATATCGGGCTGCCGATTCTAGAATTTAATGAAATTGAGAACTTCAATACAGATGACACACTGGAGATCCTTTTAGACGAGGGAATTATCAAAAATAAAAAAAGCGGTATAGAATATCGAGTGAAGAAAATACCGCCCTTCCTTCAAGAAATCATATCTGCTGATGGATTAATTAATTATACCAAAAGTATAATTGGAAAAACTCTATAAGCAGATGTAATTATCCTATCCAGTTTTGAATTTTTTGTTAAACCCTTAATTGATCTATAATTTTTAGAGGATAAATTTACAGAAATCGAACTTTAAGTTTTTATATCATGATTTTGACAATATTATTATAAGTCATAAAAATATTAAATTTATAAGGAATTCATCTTAAAATAATTTTTAATTTGGATTTCATATCAATTAAGGAGATAAAAATTTTATGTCACTAAAAGAATTCACCAAAGAAATATTTACTAGATACGGATTTGCCGAAGACCATATTAATGTCTACTTAGCGTATTTAAGAGTACCTCGTGCTACTGTTTCAGAAGTATTTCTTACGTTAGCAGAAGAACATGAGGAACTTGAATATGAAAATGTGGTGGAGATCACTGATTGGTTAGTTGAGAATGGATTTCTTAAAAGAATCGAGGGAATAATCCCCAGATTTATTCCGTTAGAACCTTTTTTCGAATTATTTACAAATGAGTCCGCTAATTTTAGGGAGGAAATTGCAAAGATTAAAGACGCAATTTTGGCTGATCAATCTAATCGATTTGAGAAGCTTGAAGGAATTCAGAATAAGAGTATTGGTGAAGTAGAAAATGCTGTAAATACTCAAATTACTTCATTTTTCGAAGATTCAGATTCAAAAAATTCGACGAAGAAAAATCAAATAGATAAAGCGACGACCAGGTTTACTGAAACAAGTAAAGGCCTTGAGGGAAATATTCATTCAATAATGGATACGCTAAACTCAAATATAAAAGAAATCACAACGAGGCATATTACTAAAAATGAAACTGACATAAACGCGAATAAAGATAATTTAACGTCTATCATTTCAGATCTATTAAATGACTTCTCAACTCGAGTGGAGAATTTAGAGAAAGAGCTGAAAACAGAATTAGATGAACATGTTGAAAGGCACAAAACAATAGCGAATCAACTTAAACCTACAATGGAACAAATATTAGAAAAATATCTCGAGCGTATGGACAAGGTTGTTTCTGATATTAAAGATAGAATTTCCAGTATTCTGAAAGAACATACGAATCATATAAAAAATACAACTGATACTCTTCAGACTAACCTAAAGGGGACTGTTGAAGAGAGACATAGGACTTTAAACACTCAAACCAGTGAATTTAAAAACATGACATTGACGTTAGTTGACAATTTACTTGAGCACGCCAACAGATTCACAGATTTCTCGGAAGATATGGCGGGGAAAGGTTTTTTCTGGATGGGAAAGAAGAAAAAATATAAAGCTCGACATGAAACCACAATCCAAAATATATTAACCTATACTAAACCTATGAAAGAGGAATTTACAAAAACAAGTGAGAGTTACATTGATAATACGCGAAATACTACTGACCAAATAAAGTCAGATGTTACAAATATAATGTCTAACGAAAATGAAGGATTAGCAGGTGAGACTAATGATCTTGATTACAAAGCTCAAGAGACAATTGACGCTCAATTGGATACGTTAGCAACTGATTTAGCAGGAGAGGTTGATTCAACCTTACAAAACGGGATAAAAGATTGCTCTGATACCAATATTAAATTAAAAGATTCCGCAGAAAGCTCTTTAAGACAACATCATAGAGATTATGAAAATTCTATTAACACTCATAAAGAAAACAGCTTAAAACATTACACGAATTTCGATGTTGAAACTAAAAATATTGGGGAGTCCTGGACCAGGGAAGTAGATACTAAATTTAATGAGGGAAAGAGAGATTGTTCTGATAAAATTGACTCTGAAATTCGCTTGTGGGATGCGGAAGCAAAGGATATGAATAACAGCTTAAGCGAAATGCTTGGTGATCATAAAACAAAATACGAACAGAATGCTAAAACCCTTCAAAATAGTTTATCAAACACCACTCAAGATACAATCCAAAATATTAAAGATGCAATAGCTGATTTCACTCTGCAATTTATGAACTCAATTGATGATGCGACCGAACTCGGTGAAAGTAGCGAAGACAAACTCACAGATATTTACACTGCTTCCAGTTCAATTCCAGAAATATCAAAGGTGACCACTTGGCAAGTTATTGGAAGATCTGCAATGATTGCTGCCATGAAAGATGCGATTTATCGTGTTAAATCCTCAATTATTATTGTAATGCCTCAAGTCGTGCCTGAGATACTTCAAATTGTATCAGAATATGCTTTCCAGAAAAAAGCAGTTCGATTCATGTTAACGTCCCATTTTGACTTATCCGCCTATACGGGGATAATTAATAAAATGAAACAGCTTGGAAACATTCAATTCCGCCAACTACAAACACCAGCAGATTTCTATGCCTTAACCCGAGATGCAGAAGAAGTTATATTATGCCCTCATTCAGATAAGGAAACAGAAATGATTGCAGTTGTCTCAAATCAAACGGCATATTCTGTACTTTACTCGCAGTTCATTGGACCAATTTTCCAAGCCAACTCTAGACCGATCAAGTAGAGACTTAACTGAGAACTAAAATCGGGATACTTCCGATAAGATTTTTTTTTCTTTTCTTTCTTTTTCTAGAATTTAAAATGGCAGTCGTAATTTTAAGAAATTAAGAAAATTTAAATGTCAGATGAAAGGATTAAAAAAATAAAAAAATTTGGTTAAAAATTAAAAGAAAAATCTATAGTTTAAAGTGCTTTTAATGCAGTATCAAGCTGATCGAGCATTTCCTTTGTCCATTGTCCAGGAGCCATTGATTCAGTATATTCTTGAATCTGGCGTAAGGTCATGCCCATAGCCATTTGAGCCTGAGGACTTTCAACAAGTTGCTTTAGATTTTCCTTTAAGAATGCTTCGGACACTGGATCTGCTAACAGATCTCCAAGAGTCATGTCAACCGAGAATTTATCTGGCATTTTTTCAAAATCTCCTTTTTATTCGATATTATTAAAGCAAGGCTTTAATGCTAGATTAAATTCGTTAATTGTTATAAATCTTTTTTATCGGGAGTTGAAAATTTCCTTTGATCAAAGGTGATTAAGTATTAAATATTTAGATTATGTGAAACTATTTTTATTAATTTAAATCTCGAAAAAGCACTCCTATGGAAAAAAAATGAATCAAACTTCTGCTAATAAAGCTGAATTACTGGTACCCTTAAAAAATAGGAAATCTTTAAATGCCGTAATAGATAAAGCTGATGCCGTTTATTTTGGTGTTGAATCATATAATATGAGAATGTATAATGATAACTTCAAACTAGATGAACTTAGTGAGATAATAAAAATTTGCCATAATAATAATGTTCACGCATATCTCACTACAAATGTTATAATCTATGAGAATGAATTCAAGTTATTAGATAAAATATTAGATAAGGCTGTTGAAGCTGAAGTTGACGCAGTAATTATACATGATCTTGGTGCTATCCAATTGGTAAAGGATAAAGGATTAAATTTTCATATATCAACCCAGGCCAATATTTCCAACTCCCGAACTGCTCTTTTTTATGAATCACTCGGAGCACAGAGATTGATACTTGCCAGAGAATTATCATTAGAACAAATTAGAGAAATTAAAGAGAAATTAGGCACTGCGGAAATTGAAACTTTCATACATGGTGCTCAGTGTACTTCAATCTCAGGTCGATGTTATTTTTCTGCAGAAATCTGCCAATCTCAAGACTATTCAGCCAATAGGGGAAAATGTGTTCAACCATGTAGACGAAAGTGGAAAGTTTATGATGAACAGACTAATGAATTTGTATACAACGGAGTATTTTTCATAAATGCCAAAGATCTCTGCTTGATTGAGCATATTCCAAAATTAATTGAAGCAGACATTGACGCGTTTAAAATTGAAGGTCGCATGAGGGATCCAATTTACATTGATGAAGCTTCTTCTTGTTACAGGGAAGCAATTGATTCCTATTATGACAACACATTTTCACAGGGAAAAGTAAAAAACTGGATTGAACGTTTAAATAAAGTTTACAATCGTGGCTTCTCTACGGGTTTTTATTTTGGATTACCTACCGGAAGTGAAATTCAAAGAGACTATGATGGAAATGTCTCAGAATATAAAAAAATAGAAATTGGGAAGGTTTTAAATTATTACCCCGAAAAAAAAGCTGCCAAAATTCTTTTAACCTCAGGGAAACTTAAATTAAAAGAGGAGATATTTATTATTGGTACGCACACTGATACTTATCTTCGGCAAAAAGTTAACTCTATACAGATTAAACAAAAGAAGAATTTAACCGAAACGCCTCATGTAAATTCCAAGATTGAACGAATAACAGTTGGGATCACCGTTGATAAGCCTGTAAAAGCAAATGACAAAGTTTTCAAATTTGAACCTAAATAAAAGAATAATTATCTCATTTCTCGATAAAGACGGATAATTGAAATTGAATTTATGAGATTCGAAAAATCAGTAGAATCGGGATTGTCTTCTTTTCGGTCCCAACCAAAAAGAACTTTTGCTGATCTACTATGCTTTATTACATACCATTTAAAGATTTCACGTTTCTCACGTTCATTTAACACAATTTCTGTTCTGGCATGAAAAGAATGAAATCCGTGTCTTACCCAAACTGATTCTGGATTCGCACATAAATTCTTAAACCAGCTAGAATTTTCCCCTCTTCCAGAAAAAATCGTAATGATTCCGTCAATTCTATGGTATTCAAGGGGTGTCCTCCTTTTTTTTCCAGACATCCTCCCTCTTGTGGTAAGTACAAGGAAGATCCTACCAAGTCCTAGAAGGGGTAAAAATCTTGCGCGATATAAAGGTAAAATCAGAAATTTATTTAATCTTCTAAATTTTTTTAGGGTTTTTTCTCTTATTTCTTCATCCGAATGAGTAAAATTATAAAGTATTGATCCTGATCTTGGTAGCTTTTCTTCTTCAGCCATATTGTCTATAAATTTAGATTTTACGAGAATTAGTAATAAGAACTATTGAAAAAAAGAGATCTAAAAAAAATTAATCCCATGTAGCTTTTTTAACACCGCTATCATCATCTTCAGAGTGAATCCGTTTAAGATCGATATCTTGATAACCTGGTAGCACATTAAGTATCCTTCTCATTGCAAATTCAACGTCTTTGGCTGAGGCAATAAATCGGCCCACAATTAAAATATCTGCTCCTTGCTCCAATGCATACGCTGCAGTTTTTGGCTCAATACCTCCAGCAACAGCGACTAGTACTCTATCTTTTCCTGAGGTTTTCTTTTTGTCTTTATACAATTCTTTTATCTTAGGGACTAATCCCCAACGAGATTTTTGTGCTGAATCAGGCGATCCTTCCCCTGTATTAGATTGTTCGACATCTATCCCTCTATGGATTATTACCACATCTGGGATTTGTTCTAGGGTACTTAATTTTTCTATTGGATTTTGAACTTCCATAGTATCAACAAATGCATGGATACCAAGACGCTGAGCCTCTAGAATAAATTTATCAAGTGAAGCTGTAGCTGCTAAACCACTGGCTACAACCCCGTCAGCAGTAGCATCAAATGCGAAGTCAACTTCTAATTTTCCAACATCTAATGTCTTTAAGTCTGCCACTATAAATTTCTCTTGGGCAACTTCTCGAATTTGCTTAATCGATTCTACACCGTACTTCTTCAGAAATGGTGTGCCTATTTCAAGCAAAATTCGATCGCTCTTGGGTAATTGCTTTACAACTTTAATTTGTTTTTCAAGACCGGGGTGGTCTAAGGCGACTTGGATATAAGGGGGCCTCCATAATCTTGGAACTCTTATCCCTGCAACTGGATGTTTTGCTCTATCCTTATCATAAAAGATCTTCTCGATTGGAGGATAATTTTTAAGAGCTCTTTGAATCGCCAGTTTTGTAGCCCCATAATTAAATTGATAGATCTTTCTGTAATCTGTTGCCGCAGGATGTATAAACACACTTGCGATGACAACCCATTCATCTAATTTATTCATGGGAATAATTCCTTCTTCAACGGCATCGGCAATTCCTTTTGCTACAGCAGCTTGAGCAGGGCCAAAAATTTTATTAGCATCTGCCATATCCGACACTGTGACTTTCGGTACAATTAGACTCACGGGCTTGGAGAGTAGATTAGGGCGTATCGCTGCTAACAGTGCTCCGTGTCCCTTTGAGGGTGTACTTAATGCATTCGCGAATGAAACCCCAATAGGGCCATCTTTTGAACCAATCAATAAATCTATGTGAGCAAGATTCGGTGCTTCACCTATAAGTGCCTCGCCTATAAAGTATTCATTTTTAGCCATACGATTTTCCTTTTCAAATTTTAAAATTCTTCTTTTTATAATTTTGTGGAGATTAATTATTTATAATAGTGTATTTTTGAGATATTATTAAAAAAACTTATCTACATTATTCTAGAGTTAATCTTTTATTAATAAAATTATCTTAATCTTTTTCTGACATTAAAATCCTTAAATCTTGATAATTAAGGTCGATTAAATTGAGAAGAAAATAATGGGACGGTAAATTTTGAAATGGGATTGATTTAATAAAAAATTATATAAACCAACCTAGTCATTTATATCAAGAAAATTATAACATGATCTTAGATTTACTAGGGTGAAAGAGAAATGACATATACCATTGCAGATGAGAAATTTCCCAAGAAACCAGATGAAGGGCCTCTTTTAGAAGCTTGTAGAAAGGATTTTAAAAATTTTAGAGAAAATAGTGGAATAGAATTGGAAAAACATCTGAATGTACGGATATTAAGACTTGTTCAAATGAAAATCGATCCTAAAGTAGTCAATGCCCAAAAAGCCAATATTACAGGAATTAAGAAACTTATTCGAGCGGGTCAAGATGAAATAGCTTTCTCAATGTTTTTTAGGACATTTCCAGCATGTCTACCGCATAGATCAAGACCTTAAAATGCTTGAAACCTAAATATCATCAAGAGAAGCAATATCCCAAAGGTTTTTTCCCAAATCGATTTTATAATCAGTTATAAATGTAATCCCTTCAAGTTCTAGTAATTTTTTTTGATATTGCTTGTCCTCATTCGATTTTAACGATACCTTGCCAGTAGAACTTATGACTCGATGCCATGGTAAGTCATATTTTCTGCTAGAGGAATAGAGAACCCAAGATACTTGTCGTGCTGCTCTTGGATTCCCTGCTAACTTTGCTATAAGTCCATAAGTAAGAACTTTCCCATTAGGTATGTTTTTAATTATGTGAATAACCTTTTGAGTAAATTCAGTTGGAATGTTAATACACCTCGTTCTTATACTCTATTTAATTCTCACTTTCTATTAAATTTATCTTCAAGTTTCTTGGCAACATTATAAAGGGCTTCTAATGTCTCGAGATTCAAGTTTGGGGTCTCAAATATTAAATGTTCACAATCATAATTAGAGAAGTCATTCTCAACTATCCTAATCTTAAATTTATCCATCTCATCCCACAAACGAGATCCAGGGTAAGGAGTCGCGACAAAGTAGTTAATTCTATCATTTTCATCTAAGGGTAAATTTTGAATATACTTAACAGTTTTTTGAAAAGTATCCACCGTCTCTCCTGGTAATCCTAACACAAAATATGCTTGGACAGGAATATTATAATTTTTTAAATTCATTAGTCCATTTACGACTTCTGATGGATTTTGATACTTAAAATTTTTTTGAAGAACTTCAATACTCGCAGATTCTACGCCAGTAGCCACCAACCTACATCCTGCGCTATTTAATAGCTGGGCATCCTCATCTGTGATGGTGTCTATTCGAATTTCACAACCCCAAGGGATATTTATCCTATGTTCAATAAACATATTACAGAAATTCCTAAAAAAAGACCTATTTATGTTGATGTTGTCATAGAAGTTAATATGAGTGTAATTTTGCATTGACAAAATATCTCTAACTTCTGATAAAATTGATTCAATACTCCGGATTTTTGTTGTTTTGAATAGTTTTTGTCTTGAGCAGAACGAACATTGGTTCGGACAACCTCTGTTTACAATAACATTTGCGATGGTATAATAAAAATACTCATGGGTTAGTTTGTATCGAGCAGGAAGGGGTAACAGTTCTAAATCAGTCGGAATGGCATTATCAGTAATTCTAAGTTTACCTTGGGAGTCGAAATAAGCAATTCCCCGAATTGAAGATAATTCTTCCTCAAAAGTTTCTGTATTTAAGTTTTTAGTGATTTGGTCTATTAAGATTTTAACCAACTCTAAGAAAGAATTCTCCGCTTCCCCAATACAAATAAAATCGATTAATTCTTTAGCCTCTGTATTATCTTCTAATATATCTTTGTACATGAAAGAGACATGAGGCCCACCTAAGATAACGTAATTATTTTCATTTTGACTTTTTATAATTTTAGCAAGATAAAGAGCGAGATTGAATGTATTTGTGAGAGAGGTTATCCCAAAGATTTTATATTTGGTAATCTGTTCCCGAATGATATTATTTACTTCGGTCTCATCAAAATCTAAGTATTGTTCAAGGTCTAGTATATCTACTGGAATATGGTTTGAATCTAAAATTGCAGTTAAATATAATATGCCTAAGTTCGGTTCTCTAAAAAATTCTCTTTGAACTTCAGAGGATTTTGAAGTTCTTGGATTAATTAGAAGAATCATTTTGGGAGGGGGATTCTATTTCTTCTTCTTTTTCTTCCTCTCCTAGCTCCTCATTACCTTCAATTTCTTCGGGTAGCTTTTCAGGAATATTGAAGGCTTTAAGCAAAGTTTCAATAGAACCGGGTTTATTGAATTTTTCTTCATATATAATTGGTATTTCTAATCTTAAGGGAGATGAGGTATCATCCATATGCACAAATAATTCTATCCCTTGTATTTTTCGATCTTTAATAATTATTCTAGTTGAATAATTCTGATCTGTGAAGAGAGTAAAACCATTGTTTAACCGTCCTAATTTCACTGATTTTATGCTTGACTTTTCCTCTTTCACAAAGGATTCAATTACTTCCTCGTCACTAAAAATTTGACCCCCTATTATAACAAATCTACGAACAAGATTATCAGGCTTAGGAAATTCATCTATATAATCTAGGGCCTTTTTCATGTGAGGACCTTTAACAGACATATCAATAATATATTTATCCGGAGTAGGTTTTGAGAAATCTTCTTTCTCTATAGGAAGCGCTCTACCACTCCCTATCTGCTTACCCATTAATTCTTGGAATTGTTTATCCTCTGGCGAGTATTTATTTAATATATGGACCCGATAGAACAATCTTAACTGCTGTCGGAGCATTCCAGCTAATATACCACCGTAAACTTGGATTAATAATAAACTTTTAGAACAATTATAAGTCCAAATACTTTTTGTATCATGATCAACGATTAAAAATACCTTCCCTTCACTGGTATCATTTATAACATTACCTACTGTAGTTCCATCGACAATTTCTTTTGTCCCCATAAAAGGGAATTCGGCTAACTCAACTACTTCAAATATCTGCATAAAGACTGAAACATGAAATTCTTATTTAATTTTAATAGGGAATAATAGTTAAAATAAATTTCATAATGGGGTGAATTTAATTTCAACTACATACGAAGAAATCTTTGATTAAAATATATCAGAAAATAATTCTACTCCCTAAAATTCCATAAAATTTTTATGAAAATATGCATTTTAGAAGTTAATCTTGTGTTTCTAAGTTCGATAATTGATGTATCGTGTCCTCTGAAAAAATAGTGTACAAGTTAAATATCAGTGGTGGCAGTGAAGGACCTGGTAAAGGTCAATCAAAACTCATTGAAATTGATGAAAAGAAGTTTAGATTTGAAGGAATGAAAATTGGGGATACCATTAAAGGTGGACTTATAGGATTTCCAAATTACGAGTTTGAAATTACCGGTGGGAGCGATTCGAGTGGATTCCCAATGAGAAAGGATGTTCACGGTCCAGTAAAGAAAAAAATTCTCGTTTCTAAACGTGGTATTGGATATAGACAAAAAGGAGAGAAAAGAAGGAGAAAAACTACCAGAGG
>JAEOTL010000387.1 GCA_016839845.1 Promethearchaeota archaeon | reverse complement strand
TCTGTGTCAACTGGCCTGAAAAAAGAAGTAGAGTTTCAAGTAACTGAACTTCAGCCAGAAGGAGTTTGCATTGTTCGCAATGAGGCAGTTGTTAAGATAAAAAGGTATCAATGAAATATGCTAAGTTTTAAGGGGTAAAAAGATTCTATTCTCAACTATGTTTTTTTAAAAATTAAAAAATATAAAAAACTTGAATTACGGTTCTTCAGCATAAGCTATTTGCCACCCTATACCAAAAGAATCTTGAAATACTAAGAACCAAGAGCCCCAAAATGTTTTTTCTAACGGCATTGTTACAGTAAACTTCTTTTCCAGAACTGTTTCATTTATTTTGTCAATTCTCTCTTTGGAATCAACAGTCACCAAGACATATACGTTATTGAACGCCTTTACTTCTCCCATCGGGGAAATATCAGGGTTATCGGAGAGCATTACAGTAGCACCATCTATATCGAGTTCAGCATGCATTGTCGAGTTTTCAAAATCAAAATCGTCAGACCACCCCATTTGTGCCCCGACTTCCTTTGAAAAGGGTTGATGATCAACAACTTTCGCCCCAAAAAGTTCTTTATACAACTCAATTGCTTTATTTCCATTTTCTACCATTAAATAAGGATTTATTTTTACCGTTTTTGACACCTTTATTTTAATTATTGGTAATATTAGGGGCGAGATGAATCTATTAAATCTCTTCCTTTTAAATCATAGATTTCGAATCTCCTATAATGAAAATTTGAGCCAAAAAAGCTGTAGATTTTTATGAGGAATTATAAAAAATAATAAAAATTTAAATTAATTCTAAAAACGGGTTTGATTATTCAAGCTTCTGGTATTAAAATGACAAAGGAATCTCCTTCCACCCAAATTTTTCCATTGTAGTTGTTTAAGATACGTTCGACCAATAGAAATCCTAAAATTATTTCTTTTATCTTACTATCTTTCTCTCTTTCTTTTTTGAAAAGCATTTGCTTATCAATATTTAAGATTTCTCTTTGGTAATCAATGAATTTTACTCTAATATAGTTGATGTTATCTTGTTGGGTTCTGGAGATGATTAATTTAAGTTCAATTGTTGGGTTTGGATTATATCTAATTGAACTAATAAGAATATTAACAAACACATCTACCAGAAATTTATCTGCTTTTACATATAATTCCTCAGCTATCTGCTCAACGATGATATCGATCTTCTTATTAGAATAACTATTTTTAACTAGCCATTTAACATCATCAAGCACATTTTTTAAATTTACAGGTTTAATGACTACGTTAGTTTGATTAATCAGTGATAATTTATGTATGATGTCTATTAATATTTTACTATGGATACATTGATCTCTAATATACTCAAATAGATCTCTTTTAGATTGTAATATTAGGGGATTATCATCATTTTCATATTCGTTTATTGATACTTGAATGTTCTTTATTATGGCATTTATATCATTTACAAATAATTCTTTGTAAAAATATTCACGGTCAAATTCTTGATGGATTGTTTCTTCACGTAAGCGTAAATTCTCTTCAGCTAATTTTCTTAGGAACACATTTTTAAGAATATCCGAGATGATGCTCAGGAGCTCTAGATTATCCTCAATCCAACGATCTTTATCCTTGATATTATCAAAACAAATTAGGGCTTCTAAGTTTCCATCTAATTTTACTGAGAACGTTAAAAAGTTCTTAACATTTTGATTTTCAAGAAAATATTTTAAATTTATAGCTTCTGTTGGGAGCTGATCTACACGTTTAACGTATAAATAGTCAGATTCTTTAAAATTATCTATTACCCAAGGGAAATTACTGAGATCTAAATTCTCAGGCAAATTCTGTTGGGGAACCATCAATTTCCCATACCACACGTAATTTTTATTTATGAATTTAAAGTTATCACTAAATATGTAGAGATATACCCGGGATGCGTCAACAAATTCACCAATGTCTCTAAGAGAATCAATTATTGCCTCATTAAAATCTTGGATTCCCACGAATCTTGAGACTACTCCAGTAATAACTGTTTTTAATCTGGAGATTTTCATTAATTCCTGTTCTATTTTTTTCTCTTCTGTAATATTCTGGCAAATGATTTGATAGAATGTATCATCACCAATATCCACAAACGAAGTTTGCATATTTACCCAAATAAGATTGCCATTTTTATGATAAAGTTGGATTTCTAACGGAGGAAATAACTTACCCCTTTCTTCCCTTTTAAGTCTCTTAAGAACCTCAACTAGATAATCTTGGTGGATTATTGAAAGGTCTACAAATTTATTTCCCATTAATTCCTCTCGTGCATACCCTAATGTTTCTTCTGCTACCGGGTTAAAATCGACTAGAAACCCCTTAGGATCAATTAAAAGAATCGAAAAGGGTGATTCTTTAAAGAGGTATCTATATTTTGTTTCGGAATGCTTTAATTTTATTTCTGCTTCAATCCTTTTCCGAATATCACGTATTATATATTGGACAAGGATTTGTCCACCCATCTGAACTTCGTTGACACTAATTTCAACCGGAATGAAATTACCAGAATTATCAATAACTTCCAGTCTTAAGGGAAAGGGATAATTAAGTTGTTCAAACACCTCTTCGTTAAAATCGATATTAATAATCCCACTCAATATTTGACTTGAATGCAATCCGATAAAATCTTCAAATGGTCGTTGAAATAGCTCCTCTGCTTCTTTATTTACATCCATTATGATGCCTGTTTTTCGATCAATAATTAAAATCGCATCTCGAGCTGCTTTAAATAACGCTTCATAACGGAGTTCAGCCATTTTGAGCGCTTGTATTGAAGGTTTATATAATGCTATTTGATGATTTATTGTATAATGGATAACTTCAAGGAATTTTATTACCTTTTCCTTATCCGTATAATTCTTTTTTATTTCATCAAACTGTTTAAGAATGAATGTACTAAATTGATTAATTATATTTTTAGGTATTTTTTCATTGTAATAGATTATTAAAGATAAAGGCAACATACCGCCCCTAATACTCTCATCTTCGACGTAGTCATAATAGATCGCCGCATTTGAATTTAGATGAGGAAATGGTAAAATAACTGAGGTTGGTTTAAATTGATCCCCTCCAAAAATAAATTGAGACATTGAAAAACTTTTTACAGATATCAATTCTGGATTCTCAAAAGCATCATTAGGATAAATCGCTTCGATTTTAATCCCTAAATTTTCATCCCATCGACAAAAGATTATCCC
>JAEOTL010000085.1 GCA_016839845.1 Promethearchaeota archaeon | reverse complement strand
TTTTCAATAGTTCCATTTTTAAACCTACTTTACGCATTGTATAAAAACCCCCATATCTCATCATGGTCAAGGTAGAATGATATATTTTTTTAGGGGGTAGCCATATTGTGATTCCCTCTAAGTTCTTAGAGGTAGCATAAGCTAGTCCATGTTTTATTCCATATTTATAGAGCGAATAAAATCCATATTGTACTTTTTCTTTTCTTTCTCTCTCATCAGGATATGAAAATATTGTGAAAGGATCGTCTTGAAAAGCACTACCTGCCACTTTAATCACGTCTTTAACATCATCTGGTGTTAATTTATAAAGGCCGTTGATATTATAATTCCCTTTCATATTAGAAATGAGAATTATATTAATTATATATAATTTGGAGTCCAATAGCTGTTGGATCTACCCAGTGGTAAATGGGATTTTTAGAGCTCTATCAATCAAATTATAGTTTTTATCCCATAGAAATGAAGAGTAAGAAAGATCAGGATTGTGAGGCTCTCTGATTAGATTTAATATTGAGAAAAAATGTTTCTGCTCCCTAAATTATATTAAATAATTATTTTTATTATTACTTTAATTTTGGAAAAAAAAAAGCTATTAATATCTCCCCCAAATAAAGTAAGAGTTAAGACTGAACGATATGAAGGAGCGGAATAGTTGTCCTCATGCAATAAAGAAACGTAAAACATATAGCAAAAGCCTATGGACCCTTGGTTTTCTAGCAGTTTTGAGTGCAATTTGGTTGATGCTCAGAACAGGTAAGAAACCTACAAGAATAGTATATCCCTGTCAACAGGCAGCAGTCTCGAACATAAGAATATTTCGACTTGCTCTATTAATCCAAATTCCGCCGAGCATCCTCTCACTGCGGACATCACCGAAGTTCCTAAAACCTATGTTTATCTTGTCTACTTTGTTCCTCGGTTCTGTTTTTCTTATGAATGATCCATTTATCCTCAGTCTCTTTCCATCTTCCGAGAATACGACGCGTATTTCTCTCAATTTAACACAACAAACAGCACTCGCATCTAATTCATCAGACCTATTTATTATTCAGAATGTTTTAGGGGAAGAAGGCAATATGGATGAAGCTGTCTTGTCCCTCCTCGAACTTATGGAAGACCAAGATCTCTATTTCTATAAAAATGCAAATCAGAGTTCTGGTTTGATAGGGAATAATGATGTGGTGATTTTAAAAGTGAATGGTCAATGGCCCTATAATGGTGGGACGAATACTGACCTAGTTAAGAGTCTTATTAATGCGATAGTAAGTCATCCTGATGGATTCTCTGGAGAGTTTGTTATCGCAGATAACGGACAGGGAAGAGGAAGTATGGACTTTCCTCAAACAAACTCATTTTATCATGATCAGTCTTATACAGATGTGGTTGAGATGTTTAATACTCATCACGTATCAACAGTTTTATGGGACTCGATACGGAGTAATACTGTCGATGAATTTAATGATAATGACTTTACAGATGGTTATGTTCGAAACTCAACATGGAACTCGGATATAGAAATGTATATATCCTATCCCAAGTTCACGACTGAATATGGCACATACATAAGTTTTAAAAAGGGGATATGGGACAATACCACTGGTTATGATTCGGATCGCCTAAAAGTCATCAATATGCCAGTCTTGAAGTCCCACATCCTTTATGGTGTAACTGGTTGTGTCAAACATTACATGGGAGTTCCTCAAGGGTATATCGAGCCGTCAGTACACACTTCTTGGCCACATGAGCATTTTTCAATCGCACTGGGTGGGATGGCAACGCTTATGGTAGAAACACGGATTCCTGTATTGAACATTCTTGACATGATTTGGATCAACCCCAATCCCTTAGAGAGTTCTAGCACTTATGGACCTTATGGCAACTATGACTATACAAGGTTTACCGACATTATCGGTGCCAGCCAAGATCCTGTGGCTTTAGACTATTGGACATCAAAGAACGTTCTTATACCTACTGCTATGCTGAACTATGACACCTACTCTTCGTTAGATCCCGATTATGAGCCATTAAGTGGATCTGGGATAATGGTTGAGTCATTTCATAATTATTTAAGAAGATCGAAAGATATTTTGATCGATGCTGGTCTGCAAGTCACTATGAATCAAACTAAAATGAATGTTTTTGTGAATGTACTAGAACAAACAAATCCTTATAGTGGACAAAATCCGTTGAATCCAGCACCATTCGTGATCCTGCCTATCTCAGCTGGTATAGTTGTCATCCTAATAGTGTTCATAAAAGGCAGAAAAAAGTAGTTTTTATCCAATAAATTCCTTTATGTCCTATGAAAAAACGGCGAACTGAGAGATTTATAAAGGTGTGTTGCTTTTTTTTAATTAGGGTTAAGCGGTTTTGATTAATTAATCACCTTTTTATAAAAACAAAAGTAGATTCCGGAAGGAATTTAGGAGATATATCTTTTCAAAAGTGGGTTTTTAGATAAAATGGCAGGATATGATTTTACTTTCAAAATAGTACTTGTAGGCGATACATCAGAAGGAAAGTCATATTTTGCAAAGAATTTTTGTTATGATCTCTTTAATAATGAAACAAGATTGACGATTGGCGTAGATTTTTTTGTACGAAGTTTAAACACACTTGGAAAAAATATTAAATTTCAAATATGGGATGTGGGGGCTGAAGAAAGATTTAGGTTTTTAGTTCCAACATATTGTAGAGGTGCCAATGGGGGTATAATAGTATATGATGTTAAGAACGCTAATTCTTTAGCTCATATTCTTGAAAATGTTCAATTAATAAGAAGAGAAGCGGGAGACATTCCAATAGTGATAATCGGAACTAAATGTGTAGAAAATGATCAAGAAGATTTAATAAATCAAGGAGTACAAATTGAGCAACCAGAAGATATAAAAGCAGCAGAAAAGGTTTTTGAAAGCATAGCTGAAACCTTAGTTGAAGATAATACTCCTAATATTATAGTTGTTAAAAAACCTGTTGTATTAAAAAGAAGACCCTCTAGTGAACAATGGCCCGAATTTCGAATAAATAATTACATAGTTCTTAGATTAGAAAATAATAGGACTAACATATACGTAGGAGGGAGACTATTCAATCATTGCAAGTATTTATTATTAAATATTGACCAGGATAAGTTTAATGAGTATGATGATCTGGAATCTATCGATGAAGCAGCAGAAAAACTCGGGGAGCAAATGCATGGAGTCGGATTTCATGGGTATCATATATCTGCTGAAACTGAATTTTGGGGGCATTGTTCAAACATTCAAGCGTGGTATGACAATAACTATGACACTCGTCTATTACACAGGAATTTATCCTTTCCATTGTTGAAAGCACTTGTACAAATCTGGGATCCTCTGGCTAAAAGAGTGTTAAAAGAAGAGATTGCAGAGCGACTTGAGAGTGGTTATCCTTCAGTGGTTTTGTACCTAATAAAAGAAAAATATTTGAAATATTTAAATCGAGAAGAACTGAACACGATCTTTGAAAACCCAAAATTCCAAAAGAACTTATCCAATTGGTTTAAGGATTCTAAACTTATTCCAAAATGGTTGTCCAGAAAAATTAAATCTAAATTAAAAAACCTGAATTTATGGAAATAATTTTTCTTGCTTGAAATAAGACTTTTTTTCTATTCTTAATCTAATATGAGTAATTTTTAATTCTAAGAAAAATAAGAAATATCTAATCTTATAATGATAATCGCATTTTGAAGATGAAATAAATGAATAATCTAACAATTAATTGCGTTACACTTGAATTAGATGAAGAATGGGAGTTAAGAGAGAATAGTGAATCGATCAAGGCTTGGTATAATAAATTTGGAGACAGATTAAGTTTAAATATCTTTCTTAGAACACCTAATTTTCCAGAAGACATAACTGATATCCATCCTTTAAGGAATTTATATCGGGAAAGGATTACTCCAGAAAATGGTGCAATTGTTGAAGTGGAAAAGGATTATATAAATTCTTTATTAGCTGTAAAGACTATTTTTAAATATATCCAAGATCCAGCTGGATTTACCTTCATAGGTTCTTATACTATTCCTAGAAGAGATTTCAGTTTTGTTCTGAA
>JAEOTL010000386.1 GCA_016839845.1 Promethearchaeota archaeon | reverse complement strand
GAAAAAGCAATGGACAAGATTAAATCAACATTATCAAAGGATATAATTGAAAAGTACGAACAATTAGCTAAACAAATAACTGAATCAAGAAATATTAAAGATACTTCGGCAGATCTCTATAAATGATTAAAAAAAAAATAGCAATCTGACCAACTTTAAAAATAGATTTTAATTTTCCTTTAAAATACAAAAAATTTCATATGTTTGTTCTACTCGTCAAAAATTACGAAAGGATTTTATTTCTTAAAGATCTAATAAAATTTATAATAATTTGAATTAATTATTTGAGAATTGTGTTTTAAATGAGTGAAATCAAAATCGATTGGGAAGGACACGTGAAAAAATATCAAACTGCTATGGAAGAACTTAATCTTGATTTTTGCGTATTGACTCGAGTTAAATCCATAACTTATCTTGCTGGTTGCTTTGTTCCCTGGAAAAGTGTGATTCTTCTACCCAAGGAAAGTGCGGGAGAGCCAATATTATTTACTGTACTTTTAGATGTAGAAAGAATCAAAGCCGAGGGGCATATTGAAACTCAGGGCTGGGGGCCTATGAAAGGTTTTTATTGGGAGAAAAAGATACAAAATGCTGCCAAAAAGGCCGGGCTATTCAAATCAAAAGGAACCCCCCCTCGAATTGGTGTTGAACTCGGCTTAGATATCTGCGTTACGGGACAAATGCTTTCATATTCAGAATCAGAACTCCTTAAAAAAGTATTTCCTGAGTGTGAATTAGTTGATTTTAACGATAAAACGGAAAGGATTCAATATATCAAAGAACCCGAAGAAATTGCTATGTTACGCAAAGCAAGTGGGATTACAGACGTAGGTCAAGAGACTGTGAAAAAAACTTTAAGTGAACGGCCACCGGGGAAAGTTTTCACCGAAAACGAAATTGCTGGAATCGGAACGTTAGCGATGAGGAAAGCTGGAAGTAATTACGAATGGACTTTTACCGGAAATCAGGAGATTGGGTCAGGATATAGAGCAAGTTGGACATTTAACGGCTGTACACCAGCCACAAATAAGCAAGTTAAAGAGGGTGAATCCTTATTAGTAGACTTACACAGTGAATCCGGCTGCTATCTCGGTGATCTTAGTCATAATTATGTTCTTGGAAAGTGTCCACCTGAATTAAAGACTTTTAATGATGTATACGAACAATTGTGTTATACACTCATAGATAACATGGTCGTTGGCAATTCTTTTGAGAATTGTTATAATGAAGTGCGCAAGGTGGCTGATAAGGCGGGGTATGCAAACGATTTATTCTTCGGCCTGGGACATGGAATTGGGTGTATAGGAAATGAATCGTGGCCAGTTGTAGTACCTGGAAAAGAATGGGGTTCCATGGTATTTGAAGAAAATATGGTGGAAATTGCTGCGGTTGTTTTCAATAAACCAGGGCTTGGAGGTTTACGGCTAGAATCACCAACACTCGTAACGAACAAGGGTGCTGAAGTCCTCCCAAAAACGCCATTTGAAGTTGATTATGTTTAAAATTTTTTATTTTTAATTTTCTATAATTTACTAATAGATTCTTCAATCCTGTTCATAGCTTCCTTAAGTTTATCTATTTCAGTTGCATAAGATATTCTTAGCTTGTCATTCGAGTAGGAACCAAAAATATTTCCTGGTACAATTGCGACTCCTTTTTCTTTAATAATCATTTCTGAAAATTCTTGACCTGTCATGTTAAATTTTTTTACTGAGGGCATTATATAAAACGCACCACGAGGTTTGACAACATCAAAACCCATTTCATTTAATCTACTATACACAAACATACGTCTCTCGTCAAAACTACTCAAGATGTCATCGAAGAAACTATTATCCATTTTCAAAGCTTCAATAAAACCATATTGAGCAGCGTGATTTGTACCCGCAATTGTATACTGGAGATATTTTTCCATTAGATCAATTATTTCTTTATTAGCTGCGACATAACCCAATCTAAAGCCTGTAGCGGAGTATAATTTACTCATTGCATTGAGCGTAATAGTTCTCTCAAACATATCATTAAGAGAGGCTGGACTTGTATGCTTTAAGCCTTCATAAATATAATTCTCGTATACCTCATCACTTATCAAATATAAATCGTGTTCAAGAACCATTTCAACAATCTCTTCTAATTCT
>JAEOTL010000043.1 GCA_016839845.1 Promethearchaeota archaeon | reverse complement strand
GAATCAGATGTAAGATGGTGTCAAATAGAAAAGCTTGATCATTGTATATAATGCTATCAATTATTCGGAAGTTTGTTCTAAATCCATCTATAGGGCCTGGGTTAGATAAACCTGGTGTGTTTGTTAACATAACGGGTATATCTAATTGACCATTGGTATATTCGAATACATAAACACCAAAACCAATTTGAAGAACGTTTGCAAACCAAAAAACTGGAAAAGCCGCTCCAATTATAGCAATAAAACGAATTGTGGAATCTCTCTTTTTATCCTTGTTACTTGCTGCAGTAGTCCCTAGTCTAACAGCAATAAATGGAGATATAATCGTTGGAACTATCATCAATTCAATAGTCTTAGGAAATATCTCACTAATAAGTGTAAGGACAGATTTTCCTGGCTTGAGTATATAAGATTCACCCCAATCCCCGGTGAAAAAGTTTTTTAAAAAAAGTGCGAGTTTAATAAACCAAGGGTCATAATATCCAACTCTTTGTCTTTCTGCTTCAAGAACTGATGGATCTGCAAATCCTACTCTATTCAGTATAGGATCCACTGTCATCATGTTTGATAAAATCCATGTAGCTATTAAAGCGATAAATAACATCGGAATCATAATAATAATTCGCTTAATGATATACTTTACCATATTAGTTGCTTGTCGAGCCATTTTTTTACCACTCCTTCGTTTATAATTGCTTTTTTTTACTCCAATTCTCTTCTTCTTCTTCTTTTTTTATTGAATTGTTTTAATTTCATCCCACTTAAGGCTCCAGTAAACGTACACCCGTATAATATTAACACATTTAAATAACCTTCCCCATTAGCAAATTGTAAAATGAACGGTTCAGCAGAAAATCCAAACATTAACCAATAAAACAAAAAGCCTTCAGCTAGTAATGGTGGTACTAGCCATAATGAAGCTTTTATACCATAATGGGGAATATCTTCCTTATAAGTTAATAAAAGGCTTATTAAAAATAGTAATAAAATCGGTAAGTAGAATGTGTCTGGATATACTTTATAAGTCCAAATCAAAATGGTAGGATCCATTTCAGTATAAGGAATCCATAAGCCAAGATCATTAACTAAAAGTATATTTGCGATAATTCCAAAATAGCCTAATAAAACAGCAATATATGCAAAAATAACCGTTCCTTGTCTTCCCCAATCTACGTGAAAATGACTCTTTGATTCTTTATCTTTTTTCAAAAAGCGTTCTTCTTTAATTTTACCAGTTTCGTCACTCATGTTTTATCGTTTTGTTAACAAGAAAATTGCATCCTTTGTAAGTTATTAATAAAAAAGGAAATTTCTATTTAATATCTTTTTATTCTAATTTCTATTTTTCTGTAAAAGAAGTGATTAAATGAAACATTTCCTTGATTATATGAAACATTTATATATTTTCACATCCTAAACATTTAATAACTAAATTTTATAAAAAAATAGGTGGAAAAACAACGCGCAAATTTTCGAGAATGATAATTTTTTTATTTTTAGTAAGTACGATTTTCTTACCAGTTTGCCCCGTAATAGCTCAACCTAAACTCGCAGCAATACCTCCATATAAAATAGGAGTGAATGGCAGTCGTTTAGGAAATTGGGATGGGCCTATAGCCTCAGCAGGTTTTGCTGGTTCGTATTTTGGCCCTGAATGTCTTGAGCCCTTTTTTATATTACCTGTGGATTGGTCAGGTGACTATTACGATGCGATCCCTGCGCTTGCGACAAATTGGACTATGATTCCGTGGCCAAATGAAATGAATCACCATCCAACAAAACCATTTTTTAACACTGGTGGTGTTAAGGCAATAGAATTTACTTTACGAGATAATGTTACGTTTCATGATGGGTCCCCTTTTAACGCAACAGTTGCGAAATGGAATATTGATCGTCATATAGTAATCACCGGAAATTTAACTGGCAAATTAGACCCACAGTTATTGGGGGAGGAGATGTATAAAGCAATGTATAGTTTTTGGTTACCCGCCGAGGTATGGGCTCAATATGAAACTGACAGTTGGAATGTATCACAATTTATTAATAAAACTGCATCATACGGAGAGTTTGGAGCTTCTAAGACTCCTCCAAGTTCTCCACTTTGGAGAGATTATTATAATAGTACATATCCCAGAATTAAAAATGTGACTATAATCGAGCCGGGAGATCCATATGGAGGAAAAATTAGAGTTAATTATAATGATTGGAGTGGTGTATTATTATATGTTGATTTTACCATGATTTCAATGGAGGCTTATAAAGATTATTTCGATATACCCATTGTTGGTATGGGAGATGATCCTGGTTATCTACAGCCAAATGTTAGAAGTGGCTATCCGGATCCTGATGTTCAATTCCCTGGGCATTTGATTGGTACGGGACCTTACAGATACATCGAGTTCGATGAGACATCAGAACAAGGTACTATGTGGAGGTATGAAGACTGGTGGAATTCCACTGCCATGCAAGCATATGATTTGCATAAAGTCCCAGAAATTGCTATTGTTACCTTTAAATTAAGTCAATCAGGATTCGCGAAAAAGAGTTTAGCCCTGCTTTCACGAACTATAGATTATGCCACTGATGACGGAAATATGGATTTTGATGCTATGGTTGCTGATCCTAATATTAATTACAATGTTTCGGGTATCGGTACAGATCGTACTTTTATTACATTGAATGCTATTAATGAAACGTATTGGAAAACCTGGGCAGATGCTATGGTTAATGTTTCAGCTGTTTCTGGGGTGGATTTGAAGCATCTATATGACGTTGATGATGTGACTGAAACAGTTCAAGTTGATGGAATTAATAGAGCTATGAGGAAAGCGGTTAGTTACGCGTTTAATTATGATTTATATATTAGTAACGTCCTACAAGGCCGTGGGGTACGATCTGGGGGTTTTCTTAGCCCGGGAAATGAATACTATAACCCAGATATCCCTCTTCCTTATCGAAATCTCACCATTGCAAGACAAGCCCTTTTAGATGATTCGTACTGGGGAGGAATATGTGCTGATAGAGGTCTAAGTGTAGCAAATCTTACCAATGATCAAGATTGGATTGATGTCGCGAATACTAATCCCATCATGGAATTTAAGCTCCTTTGGGATCAAAACACTCTTGACAGGGCGAGCTTATTTGGAAATTCCATTAAAGATATAGGGTTGGTATTGGGTGGCCCAAATGGAGCACCTGATCCTTTATTAGAAGTATCACCAGATATTTACACTGTATTGTTTACTGAGGGAGCGGTGGGAACAGTCCCATGGTTCACAACTCATGGACTCCCAAGTGACTGGCCTGGCGCAAACTATGCATTTGGCCCATACATTGAATATTATTGTAAGAGCCCCGTAGGGACAGTCTTTCCAAAAGCTGCATTGATTAACACTGGATTTAATTATAATGATACCGTCGATTTTTGGATAGATAAATCTTGGTTTGTAAATAGAACTGCAGGTCAAGAGCTTTGGGATAATTTAACCAGACACTATCAAACCTTTCAATATTCGGACATCTTTATTTGTCATACCCAGTATGGATATGCAATAGATAAAGATTGGGTATTTCATGAACCACAATTGGGAACTGAATTCGTCGAATATATTGGGCCTCCTATTGCGGAGGGTATCCCAATCCCAGGATTCCAAACTGCTGCTATTTTAGCAATTTCTGTGGTTTCTATGACAGGAATCGGTTATTCATTGAATAGAAAGAGAAAACGTGCTTATAAGTAAAAAAAATAGTATAAAATCTTTATTTACACTTTTTTTTTTTAATATTTTTGCTAACAAATACCTATACCTTCTTTTTTAATTTTACCTGATTTTGTGTAACCTTCTAAATCACTCAATAATAAAAAGTTGAGAATTAATTGATATTAAAGAAAAAACAAAATAATGTTTTATTTTTTAATACCAAATTGAGTTTAGCTCGTAAACTTCCATTTTAAGCAGTTTAGTTATTCCTCCTTCACTAAAAACTATAATATCACCTTTTCCTAAGATGATCGGTTTAGTATATGACACAGCATAATTAATTTTGAATGGATAGAGCTCAGAAATCTCTGTAATATCAAAATCTGTACCGAATTTTGAATATCCTTCAGAAATCTCTGAGATATTAATATGTGTACGGATCGGCATATAGATTCGTCCATCATTGGCGAAAAGTTCTAAAGTTGTACGATCAACGAGTATTCTGAATTTTATTTTGCCTTCCATCGGTTTCAATGACGCATAGAGTTCTTGACAATAGAGCTTTTGCTCTTTGATTTCATAGATAATTTGGATATCATTTATTAAAAGCCCAAATCTTTCGGCACTCCCGATTTCAAACTCAGCTGAGATATCATAAAGACCTTCCTCATAGTTTTCTTCCAAAATTGAATGTTGACCTTCCTCGACAACTTGCTCTTGATAACTCCAGTTCTTACCGTAAATCTTCTCAATTTCATTTATAGGTTGAGCGAATAATCTCGGCCCATCTTTTGTAGATCTTAGTGTAAGTTCAACAGGAAAGAGCATCTGTTGATTAAAAGGCATACCCGGCATGGGAATTACACCCCAAGCTATTTGAATACGTCGCCCATCTTCTTCAGGAATATTATTAAAAGTCTGTGATGCGTAGAAACAGTTGCCAAAGTTATATCTAATCCCCTTAATTTCAGGGGTAAATTTTTTTCCATCGAATTGACCCATATCATATCGCCCATTTGCCGCATAAAGAATCCATTTTTTATTCTCTGTATTTCCATCAATGCTCAATTCGAATAGTTCTGGGCATTCATGAAGTTTATCTATCTTATATTTACTTTCAAGTTGCCAAGATTTAAGGTCTTTCGATGTGAAAAATCCCATAACTTCATCGTCAAGGTACAACACGATTACCCATTGATTCGTTGGTTCATGCCAGATAACTTTTGGATCACGGTTAGATAGATTAATATGCCCTTGGACGGGATTCTCATTATATTTTATGAAAGTTCTACCCCTGTCATTACTAAATGCGATCGACTGGGTAAAAGGCTTATCTTTTGACCATGGAGTCTTACCGCCTGCGGAAGTATATATACATACAATTGGTTTTTCAACTCCACTTTGAAAACCCGTAGTGTTAAGCTTATCAACAACTGCTGAGCCAGAATATATTCCACCTAGGTTATCTGGATGAATTGCATCTCGTAATTCTTTCCAATGTATCAGATCTTTACTTACTGCATGACCCCAAGCTTTATTAGCATCAGAACCATAATTCCATCCGAAAGGATTATGCTGGTAAAACAGGTGATAATCTCCGTCATAATAGACTAAACCATTAGGGTCATTGTTCCATCCTCGACGTGTTGAGAAATGGAATTGAGGTCTCAGGTATTCTTTGTAAAGATTTTCTTCACCCGGAAATGTATCAGCCTGATAGATCTTATTTAATGCTTCATTTTCCTCCTTAATTTGAATGACCACTTCTTTGCCTGTGAATTCAGTAACATCAAGAAAAATCCAGAAATCAGGTTCGGTTATGGCCAGTGAAATTTCAAATTCACGTTCAATCTTACCATCAATAATTAGGTGTATCAAACTCCCTTCAGTTCCCTGTTTAACTGGAAAATTCAAATACTGTTTTTCAATCCTAAACTCTCGATTCATTTTTTGTCAATTCTTCTTAAACTAGAAATATAAAATTGATAACAAAACCTATAATAAAAATATATTGTCACTTTTCAGTTAGTATCTATATAGGCGATATTATTGATTACACACTTATGTCCTAACCCCCAACTAGAACATATAATCAATTAGTAATATCTTCATGGCACTTAGTTGTCTACAATCCATGTACCGTTCGAGTAATGATAGTATCTTGAACTTTCGTAGGTAACTCAATAAAACGAGCGACATACCCAGCTACTCTAACCACTAAGTCCTTGTATTTATCGGGCTCTTTCTGGGCAGCTTTCAATGTATCTGAGGAAACTACATTGAACTGGACATGGTGCATCTTCTGGTCGACAAAGGTTCTTATTAGATCTGCCATCCTTTTGAAACCATATTCATCCTTGAAAATCAATGGATCCAGCCTCATATTGAATGTTATCCCCGCGAAAACCTCGGCGTTGTCGATCTTACCTACGGACTTGAGAACTGCTGTTGGACCACTAACATCACTACCTCGAGTGGGCGCAATTGAATCTGATAGCGGCTCTCCGGCTAATCTACCAGAAGGAAGAGCTCCTATTGGCCAACCACCCCTGACGTAGCTACTGAGGGGGATGTGTACTGGGATTTTGACACCACCACGTGTATTTTTATGCTTTATCGCCTCCTGACATAAGGTGTGCATTACCCACGCTGTTTGTTCATCGGCATAATCATCATCGTTTCCAAACTTGGGTACTTTTAACAACATTTGGCGTAGATCGTCATACTCTTCAAAATTCTTCTCCAAAGCATCGCACAGCTGATCCATAGTTATCTTTTTTTCCTCAAAAACAAGCTTCTTAATGGCGGTCAACGAATCACCAACATCAGGAGCACCAACTCCGCTGATGAACGGTCCGAAATTAAAACGAGCACCACCAGCTTCCCTACATATTCCTTTTTCAATGCAGTCCTCTATAAGTGCTGATTGGTATAAAGTTGGGTCGAACTCGGTCAATAGTCTCTCACCAATGTTCGTGCCTATTGTCTCCATTTCAAGCACCCATGCAAGTTGCTTTCTATATGCCTCCTGCAGTTCTTCAAAGGATTTGAATTTCCTGGGATCCCCTGTTTGCACCCCCACTAATCCCCCGGGAAATCCCTTCTGGCCATTAGACAGCACCGCTTCTAAGACTCCCGGGAGTGTTTGGATATAGACGGAGGTACAAAACCCAGAATCCATACCGGCTAATGTCGGCTCGTTGCACCCCATCGCACTAGCCTTTCTGGCAATCTCCAATGTTATAGGTGACTCGCCACCTAAAGTCGCTCGACCAAGGAGGTTAACAATGATAGTATCATTATTGAGAAATATTGGATGACCAGTTCCTAGTGCACAGAGCTGGCAGGCTTTTATAAGGAGATCCTCAGGTGTTTTACTATGAACCAAGATACCTACGTCAGGTTCTACCAATCTAGTATGTATCATACCCTCGAGAATCATATATGATAGCTCATTAGTAGCATCAGTTCCATCTGCTTTGAGACCACCTACATCAATATGTTGAGCAATTCCGGCAGTATCCGTTAGGAGATATCCATTTGGTGTGTTTAGACTATAAAGAAACCAATTAGGCCTTAGAAGGAAGCAATCAATAAGTTCCTGCACCTGCCTTTTGGTTATTCTCTCTTCTCTTATATCAGCTTCAAAGTAAGGATGCAGATACTGGTCCATTCTCCCCGGACTAATGGAAGCAGCATCACGAGCCTCCCACCAATGGAGAATATGGGAGAACCAGATTGATTGTATTGCTTCGTAGAATGTTCTGGCCGGGTTTGCTGGCACCCAATCGCACACTTCAGCTATTTTGAGTAATTCTGTCTTCCTTTTGGTATCTACTTCCTCCTCGGCCAGTTCCCTTGCCCTGGCAGCAAATCTCTTCCCTATCTTGGCAGCAGCCTCCATAGCCATAATCACACCCTCAAGGAAGGGAATCTTTTTCACATCCTCAGGATTAGTACGGTCTATTCTCGCTAGCCTCTCTTCAACATCTTTCTTAATTCCCAAAAATCCCTTTTTTAGTACTTTCTCATTATTGGGAATAAAGTGGCCAACATGCCAGGATTTCATTGCTTGTATAGAATACCAGAATTCAGGAGAAAAACCAGGAGGAACAGGATCGTAATGACTTGGGCTAAGTCGAGTTTTTTCCCAATTACCTTGCCCCCTCCAGTAGGGAATAATTACCTCTCTTAACTCTCGCTTCTGTTCTTCGGTAATGAAAATTGGATTGCGTTCCCTACTACTAATAGTATCGAGATAATCTTCTAGTGTAGTGTCAGCCCTCACAGGAAGCGGGCAGTTGTTAGGTATAGGATCATACCAGCCTACTATAAGCTCATCCGGATAGATGTCGATCGGCAACTCCCTCACTATGGTTGCAAAGAGCTTCGCTTTACGGGTTACCATCGGTTCACCTTCTGTTTCCTTCATGACCCTTGCTTCAATACGATCTCTATCAATCGTGTACACAAGTTTCCGGTCTAAATAGCGTTGCCTATGCCTCTCCACTCTTTGAGTTGGTTGTATAGTTAACACCCTATCTAACAGGGTTTCTCTTTTCTCAATAGTCTGTACCATTTTATGAAACCTCTTTTCTAGATCATTTGATATGATGTAAAAAACTTGTTATTATGTTATATAAGGATTAGAAATTTTTAAATTTATATTGTAAGTATATTCCTATTATTTCAAAATCTTTACGGGAACAATTTTAAATATCTGAATTCATATTAAAAAATTTATTAATCAACTTAATATTTAATTCCATAATTTCAAATAATAACCAAATAGATATTAAAGAGGAATTTGTATGCAATTTGGAGCACAATTACTGAATTATTTTACCACATGGGAAGAATCACTTTCAGCGATTAAGATTATTGATGGTGGGCCGTGGCATAGTCTCTGGTTCTCAGATCATTTCCTACCTCCCTATCCCACGGCAGGTTTAGAATCTGAGTCTGCTTTGGAGAGTTGGTCTTTGATCACCGCTACTGCTGCTGTCACCAATCGTGTACGATTAGGTATACTTGTTACAGGTAATACCTATCGAAACCCAGCTTTACTTGCTAAAATGGCCGCTACAGTTGACCAAATCTCTAATGGTCGACTTATTCTTGGTATTGGCGCGGGATGGTTTCAACAGGAGCATGAAGCTTTTGGTTGGGAGTTCCCGAGCGTTAAGGAAAGATGTGATCGTTTAGAAGAGGCAGTTGAGTTGATCAAAATACTGTTTACAGCTGAAGGGCCTGTTAACTACAATGGTCAATATTACAAGCTTAAAAACGCATACTTCTCACCATCATGTACACAGAAACCACACATACCAATCATGGTTGGAGGAAATGGAGAGAAAAGGACATTACGTACTCTCGCTCGATTTGGTGACATAACTAACATTGATTTTAATAAGCCGGGGTCACCTGAAATGTTTAAACATAAGTTAGAGGTGATTGAGCGTCATTGTGAGGAATTAGGTCGAGATCCATCTGAAATCAAAAAAACTGTGGTCGTTCCTTTACGAGTCGAGAAAGATGAAGAAGAAGCTATCAAACTCCGCAAACGTCGTGGAGAATGGCTCTTATATGGTACGATACCATTTAT
>JAEOTL010000385.1 GCA_016839845.1 Promethearchaeota archaeon | reverse complement strand
TCAATCATGTTGATTTCCTCTTTTCTTTTCTGTACTTTGCAATTTCTTCAGCTACTGTTTTGGTTGTTATACCATGTTTCTTTGCTATTTTTGATGTAGATTTTAGCAGTTCATCATATTCTTTTTTCAAAGTTGGTAATTCTACTTTTTTAAAAACTACATAATCATCTGTGCCATAAGCAATAAATTTGTCTTCAGGTTCAAATCCCAATATTTTTCTTAAACTTAAAGGAACTACTAATTGACCCTTTTTTGACATTTTTATTAATTCCATAATACCACTGTTAAACAGTTATACTGTTCAACTGCTAAATAGTTTTCCATATCTACATTAATAGAGGCGAATTATAATATTTGGTAATAATATCTTGACTTCCTAATTCATCAAAAGAAAAAAGTAACAAAAAAAGAACGTGATTTAATCATTAATGATTATTTCTTAATATTTTACCGATCCCCTCGGCAGCCTGCGGTGGACAATGGGGGGTGTTACACTATCTGACCTACTTCTCTATAGGAAATTTCACCTGCTAAGATGGGATATAGGGCTACTTTTTGTTTGGAAAACTTAATCATGGCTTTATCAATTAATCTTGATGCATCAGGAGTAAAATATGCCTCACCACAATTATCACAAATATAAGCTGGGACATCGGTAATAGACATGATCTTATGATCAATTTTTACAGTAAAATCTGTTTTGCCTTTTTTGATATTTCCCTTACATAAACTACATTTATTTGGCTTCATCTTTTTACCTTCTCTTTTTATAATTTATCCATTTTTTCTTTGAAGGAATATATTCAGTAATAATTCTAATATGATCTTCACAGATTCCAATTACAATATGTATTGGTTTCTTTTTAACTTTTCCTAATAATAATGCTGAAGGACAAGGTTTATCTTCAGGATATTCTTCAATAATTTCTCCATTTTTGATTGCATTTTCGATATCTGAGGTAGTAATTAATCTTTCAGCCATTCTTAATTTTGCGTGATATGCTATTAAATAGTCTTTATTCTTGATAAATTCTTTTATCTGTTGAAGGGTTGATTTCATTAAAACAATATTACTCTCAATATTTATAATATCTTCCAAAAATATTAATTATTAATAGTAGTTTATATTTCAAATTGATTAATGACAAATTAAGTTAATGGGAGGTATATATCATAGGGGGATATAAAATGTCATTTAGTAGTTCAAGAAATGAAAGAGTACAACAGATTAATTCATTAAATGATGCTGATTGGGATTTATTTACCCTTTCAAGTTTACATGAAGGTCTTATGGATCGGGACGAAGGAGTACGAGGAGCCTCAATGAACGTATTAATGGATTTCGCAGAAAGAAATCCAAATCCAATTCAGATAACTCCAATTTCTTTAATACAATATTATATGTTTGATTTTACAGCTGCGTCAGGATTTGCTCGAAATATATTTCAATTTTTAGTTGATCTTGATACACCTAAAGCTAATGAAACCATTGGTCATATCATAAGAGGTAATATGAGAAACGAGGATTATAGTGATTTTATAGATATTTTAATAAAGAGAGGTAAATTAAATCTCCTGAAAGAGCTTATAGAAGAAAAATTATCAAAGAAAAAAACTGAAATTTTACTGAATAAACTTAGTGATATTGAAAAAGAAAATTAATAGATATTTCAAAACAAAGAATTCTTGTCTATCCCGAAGTGATTATTAACTAAGAAAGAAAGTAAACAAAAAGAAATTTGATTACTTATAATTTCTTCTTACCCCTTCTCTTAGAACTCATCCCTAACCATTAGTTTTACATATAATAATCACCTTCTTATTTAATCTCTTTTATTTGCGGGACAGGAAATTGCCACGGCCTTCTCTTGGTGCTCGTTGGCACGATATGGTTAGTGGTTAAGGAACCCCCAAGTCTCGTCACTGAGGATTCACCGTGGCTCCTGTCCACGAATCATTTCCTTGGGGTCGGAGGGGGTGTTCCTGTCCCAATAAATTATTTTAGGACTCTGATTTTCTGTATGGTTCCTCCTTGGTCAGTATATGCCAAATATCGGTCATCATTTTTCTTGCCAGCGATCTGCGAGCAACTTTGAAGTCCTTGCGTTTTTTTACACGAACATAATGTCTTAGGTATCTTTTATCCAACATTGCAGCTCTGCTGCTGACCTCCGTTATCATATATTTAAGCCATTTGTTATTTTCATTACAAATTACATCATGACTCTTCTTTCCAGATTGACTCACCCCGGGGCATAATCCTGCATATTTTACCAGGCTCTTTGGGTTATTAAATCGTTTTATATCGCCTATCTCTCCTAATATTTGCATTGCTGATACATCAGCAATGCCTGGTATCGTGGTTAATAATTGGAGTTTGTAATTGCAGCTGGAAATCTGCTTTATCTTCTTTTCAACATGATAGATCTGTTCGTTTAATAGTTCGATTATACTTACAAAATTAGCTATCATTGAATCCATTTCTTTTAGTTCAGCTAGTGTTTTCTTGTTCCATTTTCCAGGGAATTTCTTGCCATCTCTGCTAAGATAAGATTTGATCCTGACCTTGGTCACCGCTCTCATCCTTACGAGTTGTGTTCTATGCCTGGAGATGTCCCTGAGTTTAATGATGTCATCCGAGGGCATATACACCACTGGCAGATATCCGGTTCGTAATAAATCCGCTAGTGTTTTTGAATCGATTTTATCCAATTTTTTCTCAGCAGCTATTCTATGGACCTTTAGTGGATTCGCCAAAACCACTTCGAATCCCAGTTCAGTCAATAACTTATAAACGCCTCGAGCTAAACTACATGCTTCAATAGCAATTATCACATCAGTTGATGGAAAACTGCCAAGGAAATTCTGGATTCCCTCTTTTGAGTATTTTACAGGACCTTTTGTAATAATATTTCCTTGTTTGTCCATTACCGTTCCATAAAAATCTTCTTCGTGGATGTCAAATCCAACATTATATTTTCTTGTTAAATATACCATATCTTTCACCTCTGGAAACCTATTTTTGGTTATAGGTTTCTGAGGTTAAGAATGAGTTCTACTACCGTCTCGTCAGCCTGCGGTGGACAATCTATGCATTACCCACAAGTCTGCTCACCTCCCGAGCCATTACCTCTTAATAATGACCACATATCCGCATAATTATAAAGTTTAGAGAAGCCGCGCCAAATAACCTTTAC
>JAEOTL010000384.1 GCA_016839845.1 Promethearchaeota archaeon | reverse complement strand
GCCGATTAAATTTGGACTACGTAAACAGTTCTTAAAAGACTCTATTGATTATACCATTGTTGATTCTGATTTAGATATCGTTTTACTAAACAAGGTATTAATTCAGTTGTATTTACCTCATGTAAATATAGATAACGAATTTTTCGAGGAACTTTCTGAATTAAACCAGATATGTGAGTTACTAATAATTATATTTGACTTTATCAATTTCCAAGAGAGATTTGAAGGGGAAAAAAGGATCAAACGTAGAGATTTACAATCTTTTTTTAAGAAACATAACTATCATTTAATCATAATTGACAATGAACAGGAGCTATATTTTGTTATAAAGAACATTTTAGACACCCAAAAAGTGTAAAGAGTATGGAAGAAATAGGATGGCAAAAGGATAAAACACCCTATATTGTATTTTCTTGTAGAAAATGTTATAATTTTCTCTATTCTAAAGCAACCCAAAAAACCAAAAAATGCGTAAGATGTGGCCGTTCTCATGCTGTAAACACAATTCAGGGTGGGGAAATCGTCTACGGAATCTCAAAGGCTGTTAGCACAGTTCAAGAACGGCAAAATGAACTAGCAGTCAAAGAGTTAGGATCTGCGCCAGAACTTAGGGCATCCGGGGATTTCAAGGTGGATGGAATACCTAAACAATTTAGCCTGGGAATAGAAGATCCGGAAGAAATTTATATTCAAAAATTTAGCCAGATGATATATGAGCTCAGCAATCTCTACACAGAATTTCCATATTACCTTATTGAAATGATGGCAGAAAACTTTGATATTCCTGAATCCGAGATAAAATTCTTAGTCAAAGATTCGTTACTAAAAGGGAGATTGTTTAAAGCTGATAATGGAAACTACACACACTCTAATAGAGATCCATAGTTATTTAAGGATATTGTGCTTTTTTGCTTCCCCAAACTCATGTAACAGAATCTGCTTATACTCAGGAAGTCTATCTTTAAATGGAATCTTCTCTTCTCCTGAATAAATGTAGGCGGGAGGAGTAAAAAATCGAGAAAAACGAATTATGTAATTTTTAATGTTAAAATGATAATCATTCTGATACTCGATCCTAGGATGTTTTTCTGATTTTGAGCTCATATTCGAATAATACACTCGGTACCTTTTAAACAAAAAATGGTTAAAGCTCTTTTAATGCATCAGAAAGTTTTTTTAAATAAAGTTTCATAAAAAACCTTTCGCTGGTGGCAAAATCAAATTTTTGTTTATTCGTGAGATTTGAGCAATTTAACAAGATGGCATGAACTTTTTTGAGAGTAATTAAATTTTCATCAAGAAGAATAGAAGGTTCAGAAGACTCATTAGGAGTATCAGCTATTTCGGGAGAGGGAAATTCTTTAGTGAGTTTTCTGTCAGCTTGGGATAATTTATTTTTCTCGTTGTTTTTGGTTTTAACCTTCATTTATTATTTTCTCCTTGAATATCTACGAATTTTTCACTATTTTTTTACATAAGGTTAAGCCTAATCCCGTTTTTCGGTGCAAAACATACGGGTTTTCTCTTTTAACTTGAGAGGCAGTATGATAACCCGCGTTATAAAGAATTCGTGCTCTTACACGGGCGACATCATTTAACCGTAACACCAAGTCAAATAATTCCCCTCGTATCCCATAATGAATACGAATTTTAAGTGTTTCAGCCATCTCAGCAACCCTACTAAGTTTTTCTTGCAGATCTCTCCCACTTGTACTTAAATTTCGGGCAATAATAGCAATGAATTGCAAAATTCTTTCAACATTATCTTTAACGCTATATAGATCTCCTGTCATTATTCGATACTTATCGACTATCTCCTCTAAAGGATCCTCCTCAGTCCAATCTAACAGAGGTTCAAGCATCTTTTGGTCTCTTACTCTGCGTTCTGCTTTTAATACATCGTAAGCTTCTTTTAATAAATCTTGAAATGAGTTTATTTCTTTATTCTCAAGTTTATACCTGATGATTACTCCCGATACTGGATACAAATATAATCGAATAATCAGTTTCCCAAATTGAGAGCATTGAATTGTCCCGTCTTCATTCTTAAGAATTAAGCCTTTTTCAAAGAGATAATTAAGAATATACTGATTTTTTACCGCTTTGGGAACAATTGAATTGACATACTTTTGTATCTTAGGATCAGAAAGATTGATAAGATACAATAAAAATGAGGTTACGTGGTTACAAAACTCGAAAGAAAACTCTTCATTTGCAAAATTATCGGAGATCCCATTTTTAAACCCACAAGAGCACCGGATGCCTGATTCAATATCAAATTGGCATAAAAAAACACCATAATCTGTTTTTATGTATCCTGCGAGTGTGTCGCTCTGAATATTTGAGATTTTCACCTGAATCTTCTTTTGGTTTAATTTTTTTACCGTTTCAGGGTGCGAGTGTAATTTTAATATGTTTCTTGTGGTAATTTCTTTTATCATCAATAGTTGTTCAATTGGGATAAGTTGTGACTCCATTTTGTCTTTAATCCCATACCAAAAGTAAGTTTTTTCAAAAAATTGCTTCAGTTGTTTAAGAGTAATAATTTTTTCTTCAAATATTCGCAACAAAACCTGTTCTTTCAAAGTATTGATTTTATTGAGTCCTGATAAAAGATCGTTATACTGAGGTTTTAATGACTCTGCAAGTGTTCTCGTTTTAAAAAACTGATCTTCCACCCACATTTTCTCTTCGATATTTTGCACAAGAATAAACCCATACCCAACTGAATCTAGTCCAGGTCGTCCTGCTCTTCCCAAAATCTGAAAAACTTCATTTGCGGAAAAGGGCTTGAAATAGGAAAATCCATCTCCATTTTCAAAATAACCAGTATAATTTTTAATATTGCGTCCTGAGGTTACATACTTCTTAAAATCTTTAAGAATCACCACTCGAGCCGGTGTGTTAATTCCCGCCGAGAGCGTGATCGTACAGCATATGATTTTAATAATCCGTTTACGGAAGTTATCTTCAATTAGTTTTCGTTCCCGAGGGAGTAGTCCAGCGTGATGAAATGCTACTCCAGATCGTATAGTTTTTCTAAGTTCTTGATGCCCTCCTTTAACTCTCCCTAAGAGTTTCTCAAGTTTTTTGATAGCTTTCAGCTCTGTATCATTTAAATGCTTTTTTACAGTCGTTTGAAGATTTTCGGCTGTCTTCTGAGCAGATTTTCGCTTGTTTAAAAAGACCAATACTTGTCCATTCTTTTCTAGAGTTTGTTTGATAATTCGCTTCATGGTAGACTCCTTGTTTTGAGTAATTTCTATTTTATAGTGTAAAGGTACCGGTCGATCCTCAGATTCAATTAAGGTAGTTGCATTTCCTAGTGATGATAACCATGAATTAAAGAACTGGGAGTTTTTAATCGTAGCTGAAAGCCCAATAAGCTGAGGATTATGAAGAAACTCATTTAAACGGACAATTAACGATTCTAAACGGGGTCCTCTATCAGATTCCCCTATGATATGAATCTCATCTATAATTATTGAAGAAATTTCGGATATCCATTCTTTATCCGAGAAATTACGGAGTATTGAGTCCATCTTCTCGTAAGTGGTGACTATTAAATCTGCTTTCTCTAAAACTTCATCTTCTACAGTGAAATCTCCTATAGATAGTTCAACTTTAATGCCATATTTATCATAATTTCGTTTAAAATAGGTAAATTTTTCCAGGGCTAGAGCTTTGAAAGGCACTAAGTAGACAGATCTTCCAAAATTTTGAAACAAATTACTTATTGCACATAGTTCACCTATAAGTGTCTTCCCACTTCCTGAGGGAGCACATATTAAAAATGATTTTCTAAAGAACAATCCCTGTTGTATTGCTCGTTTTTGTATTTCTCGAAGTTTAAATATACGATTCTCAAACAAGACTCGTAATATACGTTTGTCTGCTATATATCCGAAAATCTCTTTCTCTACTTCATCTGGAGATTTGGTCATATACCTCGTAAGTGATATAAAATGTCACCTGATTTTCATATAGTACTATTATATTCCATATCAATATAAAGAAAAAATGGGATAAAGGACGCCCCCTGCGAACCGAGCCAAAAGAGGCTCTAAAATAAGAAAGGTAAAAATATTAGAGTGTAATTGCTTACACTACCAAAAGACAAAAATCCAGGGTGTAGGCAGGGAGCATGGTTTTTTTATCTTTCCCAGATAACTATCTTATCTTGATTATTTAAACCTATTTAGTATCATTTATAAGATTTAGTTCCCTTGAGTTTTTTCTTTAAATAGTATCATTATTTGTATAGGAATGAACCCTATGACAGATACTCACAGCCTGTTAGTGAGGAAAAAACCAGATCTGAATACTTATTATGAACTCGCAAAGAAAGCAATAGAAGCACAGAATATCTCACAAGCACAAGAACATTCTAATAATGGACTCCAACATGCACGAATTGAAAATGATCAGAACTGGATTGAAAGATTTAATTCACTCAATTATAATCTCACCCAACCAGAGCAAAATCTTACTCCTAGCATAGTGAAAGAAGATCTGACGAAAGTCAAAGGCATTGGTCTTTCTGTTGCCCAACAGCTCAGAGGGATTGGGATAAACTCCGTCAACTCCCTTGTTGGAGCGTCTATAGAACAGATAGTCACTATTAAGGGGATAGGTTATAAAACAGCTCAGAAAATCAAAGAAGAGGCTAAAAATTTACTTTCAAGAAAAAGTTTAAATGATTTTACTAGATCGAAAGAAGTCATTGAGTCTTCTATACTTCAACAAGAAGGTTCTAGCGCAATTGATAAGCCCAAAAATCCCCCCCAAAAATGGTTTAGTGACAAATATCAGAGACCTAAAACTAATGTGTGGATAAAACCATCTACTAATATAGGGGATACCACTTCAAAAATAGACCAAATTGAGGAGGATTTCGAAGAAACTGAAGATAATGATACAGATATATCGATTATAAACGCTGTAGAAAAAATTGAGGATGATCTTACACATAATTCAACAATACTGGATCAAACAGAAATTTCTACGGGAATTATGCAATCTCCTATTATCACAGAATTTTTAGAATCAGAGGGTGAAGTACTACAAACCCCTTTACCGGTTAATAAAGCGAAAAAACCCCTATCTGATATTGAACTTCAAGTTTCTAGTGAAATGATGAGTAACGATGAAATAGATCAGAAAAAACTTGAGATACTCAATATTCTCGAATCGTATGAGTATATTACTATTGACAAGATTCCCCTTCTCCCAAAAGTTACTGCTGGAATCGATATTCTCGCCATAAAATGTGTGTCAGTATCGGATCATTTAGTTCTGTTGTTTATTTCTCCCGTTAAATTAATTAATTATAAAATGCCTTTAATCGCTTCAGCCCAGCGGTTAAAAGTTGCAAACAAAGGCGAAGAAGGGCTTTTGATTACTGAAAAGTTAAATTCTTCTCTTAAAATTTTAGATAGGGTACAACAAGCCATTTTTACGGACCTTACAAGTGAAGGTACACTTGCTATGTATCTTAAAACAGCTATAAAGATTGATCTTACTATTGAAAGGTCGGTATTAAAAAAGAGTTTAATGTTCCGTACCGGTAATATACAACACAAAGTCATTATTACACCTATGCTCTTAAGTGCGAACACAGTTGGATTTGAAGAAAAAATGGTTCCCTTTGCTTATCAGAAACCAACAAATACTTACATACTACAAATATCTCAGCTCCGAGAAATACTTGTATACCTAGAGAAAAAATGTTCTCTAATTGAAGAACATTGCTGTAAGAAGAGTGCTGCTGAAAGATACTTTCATAGTAAAAATAAAAGTTTTGATGTTATAAGAAAATTTTCAATTCCAATTGTAGGATTTGGATTAATTTTTCTTTTCACCATACTTTTTCAGCTCATATTCTTACTGAATTTAGTGACCAATATCGGGTATGCATGTCTAGGCATCTATTGTCTATTAATTGGATATGTATTTGTGCAAATATTCACTCAACAGGTCAATTTATATCAAGAATTCAAGAAACCGTACCATAGACAAGAAAAATCATTTGATGAGACAAGTCTAATTCTAATAAATGAAGAATTATCTTCACAGTTAATGAACCAGTTTGTTTATGAAACCTTGCCTGCTCCATCGCAATATAAAATTGTTAACTCTCTTGAAAAAGACAACGCTAAAAATACTTTAAAAAAGAAACGATCTGGAAATGTTATCCATAATAAAATTTTTTTTGAAAAAAAAGAAGAAATCCCATTCTCATCAGACTCTTTTAGTTCTTTCCTGGAGGATTGATTATTATGAGGTCGCGTATAAAATTGCTCTTTAAAATTTTTTTCATATGCGGTATTTTTATATCGTTTACGAGTTTTTTTCTTGATTGGTATATATTTCAAGTTAATACAGTAACCGATGAATTGTTAGTCTCTTGGAGATATAACATCATAGCGGGATGGTCAACCCCGTTTATAGAGGATATTGGTATAAATCAACTTTTGCGCCCTTACAATCTCTCAATACCCCTTGCAGTTAATTTAATATTCATTGGAGTAATAGTCCTGTCTTTATATGGATTAATTTTTAAGGATATTGAAAATACAGATGAGATGAAATCCTTCATTAAATTTAACTATAGCAATTTAGGGGTGCTAATACTTAATGGATTTTATGGATTTGTGTTTCCAGTAATGTATCTTATCCCTAACACCCTCTATTTTCCCACGTTTACTATTACTCAACTGGATTCCGGTGTGATCTCTTATTATTCCATAGGAATAGGATATATTCTGCAACTCATCGCATTTTCACTAAATTTTCCGTACGTTGCGTTTTATATGGATACGATGATGAAATTTGAAAAACGTACTCATGCTCTTGAAAACAAAATGAAAAATGTACTTGAACACCTTCAAGAACCCTTAGATCTGGATAAATTAATAGCTCAAGAAACACTGCAGTTAGAGGGTGAGTGAAGATGGAAGATAAAGTAATTGATGCCAAATTAAAACTCCTCATCTATGCCTGTAAACAAACACAAAATTACAAAAAACTTGCAGTGGTTAGCTTTATTCTGACAAGTAATGAGATAGACAAAATTGGACTTAAGTTGGGAGTTAGGAACCGTAATAAAAAGGAAAAAGAGTCAATTTTTGAGTATATGGAAACTATCAATCAACTTTTTGCCAAGGCTGTTAGGGTGGAGATATTTAAAGAAGAACTTGTGAATACGGTACGGGAATGTGAATTAATATTTGTAAAAAATCGAGGAGAACTCCCACTTGAGTTTATTAAATCTATGTTCAGTATTTACTATGCATTAAGAAAAATGCATGTTCCTAATATAAGCCTACAGGTAGATGATGAGAAGTTGATTTATAATACTAATATGAATGCATTTAGTTTTTTATTTTCCCAAAGGACTTCACATACAAAAGGCAACTCTAAATTCACTCCTTTGATTATGCATAAATTACGAGAACAAGAACAGTCCCTTCAACAGGATCTTCGGAACTCATTTGACGCTGTAAAATTTGAAAAAGCACTCTATCTTACAAAAATTAAAAATTCTCTTGAGAACCGCAAGAACACTAAAATAGCTCTTGAAGGTCCCCTTAAAGATAATTTTATCTATCAATACTCAACAAATCGTATTTTTGGTTATTACCTCTTAGGACTTTCGATTCTATTAATCTCCCTGGGAGTAGGTATCGTTGTTGAGATGATCCTTCTCCCATTGGTAATGAATACAGGTGGTGTGTTAATTCTCTTATATTTTGGAGTGGGGGGCCTTTTACTTTTATTTTATATAAAACGATTCAGAACTGGGAGATGAAATAAATGGTAGAGAGTAAGTCGAAATTTTCTAAAGATCTAGCCCCCAAAAAAAAGAAGGTAGTCCAACATGTACAAGAAGAAGATAAGAAACAATATCTTAAAATCTGGAAAGTCAATCCTTCCTTTCGAGATATCAATAGTAAATTAGCACTGGCTAAGTATATAAGTGTAATGGGGATTATTTTGGGCATAATTATCTCATCAATAGTTATTACCTCTCAAATCACCTTTTCGATATTATTCGGGGGTGTATGTGGAGTTATCTTTGTTTTAGTTTTTCGGGATCACTTCTTTGTGCTACAAGACCTTTTTATCACTAAGACCTATCAACCGTTTGATCCTTTTGAGCACATTGTATTCTGGTATGAAGAGGGGGATCCCGCTACGCTTTTGATATCCCATAAAAAGGACCTTACCCATATTGCCACTCGCATCTTTAAAATCGAAGTTATGCCCGAGAATATCCGCCCCACAATCTCACGATTCATTAAAGCATTAAGTAGTAAAGATATGAAAATATCTTACTGCTATCAAGTAATCCAGAAACCTTTGTCATCAGTCTTACCTCAAAAAGATCGCAATAAATTTGGGAATAATTATAAAAATTCTATAATTACCACGGTTTATTTTAGTGTTTGCTTCGATCTTACTGGCGTTCTTACTGACAATAAACGAGAATACCTTCGTTATGAAATTAAACGGATATCTTCCCATTTGAAAAGTAGTTTCGTTGCAAATTTTCATCATTTTAAAGCAACCTTACTTTCCGGAGAAAACCTAATAAATGCCTTCCGAACTTTTTTCATTCAGATCAGTACTGAATCCAAAAAAGAGGAGCAATATGAAAATAGTCAAAACCGGACCTCTCTACTAGTATATGTTAAGCTCGCCATCATTACTTTCTTGCTGGGTTATTTTCATTGGGTATTCACCACACTAGGGATATTAGTAATCTATATTGTTCTGTTTGATATAGTTATACTGGCAATTTTAGGGTATTTGTGGTTTAGGGAGTCTCTTTTTTATTTAACCAAAACGCACCTTACCTCTTCAGAAAAGATTAGAATTGTCCACCCATTTAATAATGTATCATTTTACCGAACAAAAAGCGCTCCAAGTACTTTATTTTTGTACGTTAACCAGAAACTCCTTATCGGACTACAAGTACTCAATTTAAAATATGTAGAATCTCCCCCTTTTGTTGATATTACCAATTTTTATCAAGCTCTTATCAATCAGAATATCTCTCATGCTTATACAGTATTCGGTCAGCCCTTAAATTTTTACCAGTTCTATAAAAACGGTACTGAGTTTCTGAACGATGATACTAAGGCCCAAATTATGCTAAGGGAGAAATCAGAATTGCAAGCAGAAAATTGGATGAGCATGCGATGCGGTATGTGGAACACAACGCTCAACATCGCAGTTTCATCCTTTCAGTATATCGACCAGATAACATTTAGCGATTTAAATAATATAGAAGAAGAACTTCTAATAAGAACTCATACCCTGAAAGGAATTTTTGATATGAATTTTAATAACTTCGAGCTTGTTCCCCTACAAAACCAAAAACTCATTGCCGGTTATCTTTTCTCAACACTAAAAAATAATAAATTCAGACACCAAGGGACTCATCTAAATTATGTGATGTTACAGGGATTAACATTAACACCCCTAACCACTCTCTCGGATGCTTTAAAGAAAGGTTTAGAGACAAGAATCGCAGCAGAATTTAATACACCACTCCACCTAGAAAATGATATAGTAATAGGGAATACTGTAAATACCGAGGTTATCGAGAAAGAAATTCCTGTTGGATTTACTTACTCTCAAGTAAAAAACCTTCTAGTTGTGGGAGGGGCGTTCCAGTATCGTCAGCAGTTCTTAATGAAATACGTTGCAGAACTCATAAAAGCAGATATTCCATCCTTAGTTTTTGATTTTAATGGTCAGTGGTCCCGACTGATTCCTTATTTTAAAGGAACTGAGTTTGAAAATAAATTTGTATTTTTTAAAGCAGGTACTGTCTTTAATCTGGATCTTACTCATTCTGATATCGCCTATGATACCAATAATATTTCCTTTATTGACTATATGGTAGATACCTTAAGTTTGGCTCTTAAAAAAGATGAACACACTATAGCAATGCTCCGTAATACAATCATGCGAAATCCAGAGATGGATCTTCACTCACTTAATGTCGAATTACAGACACAGAATGATTGGGAAAAAGGGAGAGCTAGTGAATCTCTTCTCTCTCTACTCTCAGAATTTACCCAACAAGATATGGTTTTTTTTCAAAGAACTGATACATCTTATGCCCATAAAATTTATTCCTACGATTTCATAAAATCAGACAAAACGGTTATAATTGATCTATCCCTAACAAATAAAATTCCGAAGCAGTTATTCATTTCCTTTCTCATTATCTCGAAAATTATTCATTATCTCAGCACTTCTGATGATTACTTCAAAAAAATATTGGTCATACCTTATATTGATCTCTTTTTCGATTCTATCTACCTCGATAGGAGAAGAAATTACGGACTCATCAACAGAATTTTCGATCCTTTATTGAAGAAAGGATTTGGGTTCACTCTTTCTGCAAATCAAATCCATTATCTCCATCCCAATGTATTCACCTATTTTGAGAATATTATGGCATTTAGAAGTACCGACAGTCGAGATATCGCGATATTGAGCCGACTCATGAATTTGCAGGAGCTAGAAGGAAGGGGATATTACTCACGTTCCCGTAACCAAACTTATCAGATACGGTATCTTGAAACAATGAATAATAATGAGGTAATTTTGAAACGTTCTGATAATTTTCAAACATTCCCTGTGATTATTGACGGGGAAGATATCGAGAAAATAGAACCTATTCCATATAAGGAGGTTATAGCATTTATGGAAGATCAAGGATATAATCCCAAGCATGCGGAACGATCTATCTTGGAATTGGCAAAACAGACATTATTTGAAAAAGATTTGGGTGCTTACTTTTCTTATATGGATGAAGTAATATTATTTTTAAAACAGATTAAACAAGTTGATGGTGTGGGGAATCTGTATAAATCTAAATTGAAAGAGCAACTCAAAGTAATTATATATCCGAAAGCATCAAAAAAAACCAGCAAAAAGGAAAATATTAAAAAAATTCGTGATGAGCTTTTTACTATTTTACTTCGTCAAGGATATTTGGTAGAGGCCCACCCAAACAAAGCCAGCGGTTCTGAATCACTTCGAACCTCTTACCGAGTGGGTGAGCAGTTTGAGAAAGCTACAGAAGATTATTTTCAAACCAAAGCTTCACTCCAATCCGACCTTTCAATTGAAGTAATTGAAAGTGAAAAACTAACAGCACCTCAGCCTTCTTCACGTTCCTATATTGTAAAAGCAGGAGATATTAAAAAAGCATTTGCTCGAGAAATAAGTGATTTAAACTTCGAATTATTCAATATTTATAGCTATATTAATCGTAAAGATTATAAGAATGCTCTAAAAATTGAAGAAGGGCTTATCTACAAGTTTCTGGTTAACGTTTATTCTCAATTCTATAACGTAAATTATATTATAACCTCCCAAGATTTAGAGGTATTTTTCGAATACTTATCATCGGTTTCTAATTTTCCCTTTACCAAGGATACTCTCCAAGAATATATTGATAAATTGCGACTTATCAACTTCGAAGAAGGGAATTTTGAGGTGGTCTCAGTGGAAAATTATCAATTAATCTATACATTTTTTATTGAAATTCAAAAATTTATCTATAGTGAACAAGACGAAGGTGTACAGAATGAATAGGCTAATTTTAGAAGATTTGCAGAAAATACTTCAAAAAATTCTCTTTCGAGAGGAAGATCTTGTCAATCTGAAGAAAGTTATTGATCAAGTACATACAAGACAAGAATCTCCGAAAGTCTTAAGAAAATTAATCATTGATTTTCGAGTTTCACTAATCGAAAAAATAATCGAACTATTTCCATTTTATAGCCAACAAGCAAGCGAAATTCACTTATTAGATAATCCATTAAAAATTAATAGAGGAGAAGGAAGAGATAAACTACAAGATGAGTTAAATGAAAGGAATTATCTCCTCCAAGAAGTAAATCTTAGAATTAATAAATTCATTACAACCTTAAGAGATAGATTAGAAGATTAAATTTATTTTCATCATCCTATTGCTTTTTTTTATTTAAATATACTCAACACCTAAAGTGGGTAATTTTGCTATCATCATTAAAAGTAATCTAACATGATTTCTGATAAAACGTATGCCGAATCGACAGTTTCACTTCAGGAATTATTTCCCAGTTATGCGAAGCAATTTTTAGAACCCTTTGAAAATATCATAGAACCAGTATTCCACACAGATATGCATTTACCCTTTAAAATCGCAGATAGAAAACATTCCCATAAAGTAAGTCCTATATTAAGATTAGCTCGACCTGAGGATGCTCATGAGATTGTAGAAATTTATAAGGAGTTGTATAATAAGACGTATCCTTATAAAGAAATGGAAGATGAGCAAGAAGTTCGCAGAATGATTGAAGATCCTAGCATCCAGTGGATTATCTATCAAGATCCTTCCTTTAACATTGCGGGTTGTATTACTTTTGTCTTAGACTTTAATAACAGCCGCGGTTATATCCGAGGATTTATGTTGCGAGAAAAATATCAAGGATATATTGACATTACCAAAGCCATGATTGGCTCGATGTTAGGGATGCTTCATAAGTACAAAGACATCATACTTACATGGTATGTGGAAAATAGAACTTTCCACTCAAAATCTCAATATTCTATGTGGGTGTGCGGGATAGCTCCTGTCGGATTTTATCCTAACAAGGATATTTTTTTAGGGAAAGTGGAATCTGACTTAATGCAAGTACTCTATGAGGAGAAAGTGTTAAGAGAATACCGATCTCATGATATACCTCGTGTTATATCTGTTGTTGAACCATGCTATCAGTATTCAGAGGAACGATATAATCTAGGTACCTACATGATTATTACTCCAGAATTGGAATTGGACAGGGTAAAGATTCGAAAACTAAAAAATCAATTAATAAAACAAGTGTCAAAAGACAAATTTGGGTATGAAACGATTAGGTTTACCATTGAGGGATCTGATTCTTTTTTTGAGTTTGTATACACACCTCAAGTACAGAATTTCGAAAAAACTCATTATAATGTAAAATCTAATGAAGAACTTTCTGTTTTTATCCAAGAATTTAGAAATTCCGGTAAAGAATTAGGAATTAGGTATTGTGAAGCATTTGTTTCAGCATATAAACCTGATCACCAACAACTCTTTTATGATGCCGGATTAAAACCGAGGGGTTACGTTCCAAGTTGGATGTTTAATGCTGAAACTGATGTGTTTGAAGACCACATACTTTTTAACATGTTTGAGGGCACTATTAACGATAATATCCAGTTAATTGATGAGGGATTAGAGTTACTCCAAGTGTTAGAATTACATCCTTCAACCTATAGAGTAGAAAAAGCCTCTATCCATAAAGAGCAAGAAATAAAACCACTGATCTCCGGATCCCGACTATTTCGGAAATATGTAAAATCATCTTGCGGTATCATGGTTGTTGGATATTTGACAATGATTATCTTGAGTGTATTGGTTGCCACATTCTTAGGGCCTCAAGAATATAATTTGATGAAACATACAATAAGTGATTTGGGTTCATTAACGTATACTCCACTACCACTCCTCTTTGACAGTGCTTGCATGATGGCTGGTTTGGTCGCTATCCCTTATTATTTCATTTTACAGAAAAAAGTATCATTTTATGGGATCGCTGGTAATATAAATATCCTATTGAAGAGTGGGACGTTAACTGGGATTATAGGAGGAATCGGGTATTTTTTTGTAGGAGTTTTCAGTTTAGAAAGAGCTGGACCAAATAATGTGGCCCATGGGATTAGTTCAGTAATCGCTTTTTCAGGATTTGTTGGTGCAATTGCTATTTTCAGCATCCAGATAGTATTTAGCCAGAATATAATACCGAAATTTTTTGGTGTATTTGGGCTATGTGTACCACTGCTACTATTTGGACTCTACTTTCTTTTAGCAACACCTATAATTGAATGGTTTTTACTCTTTTCAATACTAGGATTTAGTGCCCCGATGAGTTTATGGTCTTTTTTCTACTAAAACTTTTTTTTCTTTATATAGACCATGTGATAATATTCTGTACAATCATTAAAGTGATTAATAATAATGGCTCAAATATTGCACAAACCAGCTCAGAAATTGGAAAGAATCCGAATTAATATAAATGATACTACGTGTTTAGTAGAAATTAAGGAAGCACTTCAAACCTTGCTGTTTGTTCCACAAAATCAGTTAAAAGAAAAAATTATTGATGAGTTGGTAAGCTATTTATCCTCCAAATTTGAAACTCCAGAATATCCACTTAAGGTATTTATTGCCTATCACGATACTCAACCAGTCGGAATTGTTTCATGCCAGATTGATCCATACTATAGAAGTTATAGCCGTAAGTGCGGTACTTTTGGATGGCTTCACGCTTATTCATTTGAAGTATGTAGACTATTAATACGACAATGTGAGCTCCTTGTGAAGGATAATAAAGTTCGTAAATTACGTGGTAACATAAACTTTCCCAAAAATCTGGGTGGAATAGGTATTCAATTTCAAGGATTTAATCAAGAAATGTTATACGGGGTTGCTTACAATCACCGAGATTCACAGATATTAGAATATTTAGACGCATTAGGATACCAAAGAGAGTCAGAATATACATGTGTCCGCGTTGAGCAAAAGACATGGGATAAGGGGAAAAAAATTGATACAGATATAAAATTTCGCTATTTTACTCTAAACGAGTTACGAACTATGGCAGATGAAATTCGCGATCTTGCCAAGAGTTCCTTTTTCGAAATTTTACCTGATTCTTCAGGGAGGAATAGAATTTATGAATTCTTTGAAGCATTTTCTCAGGTACCAAAAACCTTTTCTACTTTACCCGACGATTTTGAAGCCTCCAAGTTTACTCGTATCCCTCAATTTCTAGAAGCATGGGAATCCTGTGATCTAAAAAACATTGAAGTGTGGGCACCGCTAGCATTCGATAAAAGAACGGGAGAACTGGTAGGAGCATTGTTAGGATTACCAGACCTCTATCAAGTATGGAATGGGAAACTTATTACACGAGCAAATGTTGATACTGCGATGGTAAAGAAGGGCTACTACGGGAAAGGGATATTTTCTGCCTTAAACAATCTTGGACAATTAACTGCTAGTATTTTTGGGGTGGATTATTTCGAAGGGACAGCAATCTGGTCAAACAATACCAGGGCGGTTGATACTATATTTCCCCATTGCTGTCCAATCCGAAAGCACTATATTACCCAAAAGAGAGTCTAAGAGTTAATTTTTTTACAAGTCATTTTTTTATTTTTAATTTTTTTTTCCTTTATATACAAATATCAAATTATTAGTACAAACTAATAGTGGTGATATAGATAGCAACAGCATTAGTAAAAATATCATGTATTAATGATAGATTAATCCCCTTGGGGCTAGCATGTCTACAAGCTTATTTAAAAGTACATTCCATGCCAGTAAAGGTATATAATTTTCGAACAGAACAATATACACTACCTAAAATAGCTTCGGATCCATTAATCCAATTAAAACCCCCCCGCTTTATTATGAATCATCAAGATTTTCCTTTAACGATACCTCTTGCTAAAGGTTTCCTCTCTCAAGGTCATATTGATTTCAATGAGGGAATTTTCCCAGATATAATTAAAGATTACGCTAAAAGATTGTACGAAATACCTGAGATTACTCAAAAAAGGTTTGAGTCCATGGTTTCTTATACAAAGGGAGTAATCCAGAATTTATCACATTCTTATTCACTTGTTGCTTTTTCATTAGACTACCTTAATGTAGTAGAAACGGTAATTGCATCCGCCCTCTTAAAACATAACGATCCTCATATTCAAATTATATGGGGTGGTCCGACTATAACTCAATCTTCAAATGCATTTAGACTTTTCTTGCAGAAGGGGATATGTGATGGTCTTGTGGTGGGAGAAGGTGAAAAACCTATGTTAGATCTTTCACGTGAAGTTCCATTGGGAGATGTTCAAGGGATTATGAGTTTGAAAAATAAATCCGATGTACGGTTCAAACCTGGAATTCAACTTGATATAAATTCGTTACCCACACCTGATTACACGGATCTACCTTTAAATACTTACTATAACATCGCCTCAGTATATCGATCTCGTGGGTGTACACATAGATGCCAATTTTGTGCTGAATGGAGACTGTTTGGGAGGAAATTTCGAGTTCGATCCGTGGAAAACATTGTACACGATATTGAAACCATAATTGATAACCATCATCCGAAATATATGATCTTCGGAGAATCGTTGATTAACGATAGTTTAGACTATTTTGAACAGTTATGCAATAGTATGATTGAAAAACAATTTAACATTAACTTCGGAACACATTTTAGAGCAAATATTTCTCCTCGGTTGGCTCAAAAAGCGGCACAGGCGGGATTTAATGATGCATGGGTTGGTTTTGAAGCATTTTCCGATACTGATTTGAAGCAAATGAATAAAGGGACCAACGTTAATCAAAATATCGCGACTATAAAAACTCTAACTCAAGCAGGTATTAACGTTATTGCCATGTTAGTCATAGGGTTTTCCACTCTAGAAGAAGAGCAAAGGAATTGTGAAAATATTTTGAAAACAATTGACTATTTCTCCTCTGTAAAGAGGATGGATGACAGCGGAAAATTAAATCCTATTTCTATTCAATGGAGACCATCCCCAATGTATATCGTCCCTGGATCATTCGATTATGACCAAAAAAAGGTAGATCATACTTGGCCATGGAAATGTTTAATAAAATCTGATAAAAACGTCCATATGATTAATACTTTAGAATCTGAACTTTCACACATTCCTTATGAGTTTGAAAGACCAATATCGGATACAATGGTCGGGTCTCTAATGAAAAAGATCCAGGAGAGAGATAGAAAAGCGGGATTTGCAATAGGAGGAATAGCTCAGCATGTGATTAACCATATGATGAATTCAAGACGTCAAAACAGAAAAAATAAGAAAAAGGATGAGAAGATTGGGATTATAGCTCAAAGATTTAATAGATCCCAACTAAGGATTGAAAATTAATTTAAGACTCCAATTTTATATTATTTTAGCTCATAGTTTTAGATTATTCCTGTTGGGAGGCTTTCTGAGGAATGAGACTATTTTTTTCCAAAATCCACGTATCAATCAGGAATGTTTGTTTCCCTACCAATTCAACATTAAACTGCGATTTTATTGTCGACTTAGGGAACCAGACGTCATCTCCGTAAATTGTTTTTAACCGTAATGCTTTCTCGGTTTCACCAACAATTTCTCCTTCTAATTTACTAACCTTGTCCCCTAAATTCATTTCTTCATGAATGGTTAAACCATCTCCTTCCATTCTCGGTTCTGAAGCTCTAAGGTTAGAGTCCTTCTTTGCGATAATATGTTTAATTGATTTACTCGAATCTGGAACCGTCGAATGTTCAATTTTCTCTTTTAAAATATGATGTAGCAACAATTTTAAAATCTCAATTTGACCAAACGTCAACATTTTGGGGTATTCTCCCACATTGAACCAGATCTTACTTTCTCCTTCCCAACTAACAGAAATTGATGTTTTTTCTTGTTTAAAACTGTGAACGGTTGACCATGATTTCTGGTTTTTTTTCAATACTTCCAGGATCATTACAATTTCCTCTAAACTACATTTGACGGTTTTACCTTCCCCCGTTGATAATTTTTCCCAAGATCCATTTTCTTTCTTCTTAATAAATGTTAAATAAATAAATGCCTCAGCCTTTGAAGAACTTTGAATGAACATCCCAGTGGATTGACCAAAAAAACTTTGATTGTGGATATCTACGATCATTGATCACCTTTGGTATTTAGGATATTATCTTTATTCATCCAATATATTTAAAGAAAAAGAGAATCCCGGATTATTGAAAAAACATCGTAATAGAAATTAAAAATTACAGTTTCCCTCATCATTTAAATTTTAGAACTCTTTACCTCTACTGATTTAACTTTAAATCCTAGGGGTAATTTGGAACTCCTTTGAAAATTGGTGGTTGATCATGAAATATAAAATGTTGAATTCTCTGATACCACAAATAGAATCTAAGTCAGAATCTTTCGCACATAAAGTTATCAAACAACTTTTTTATAAGAAAGTCTTAGAAAGTAATACTAATATCATTGAAGCTTCGTTAGAGAAGCATTTTGGTTCTAGACGCGCGGATGTGTATTTTAAATTTACATCAGGAGAGGAAGTAGTTGTAGAAATTCAAAATTCACCAATTACATCTAAAGAAATTACAGCTAGAACTAAAGATTATAACTCTCGAGGAATCTATGTTTTATGGGTACTATATGGGGATGGAAGATGTGTGGGATCCCCCAAAGACCCAAAAAATAGTAAAAATTTGAAGATATCACCAGCAGAAATGCGTTTACATCAACTCTACAGAGGTAGAGTATATTATGTGAATATCAAATATCAAAAAGATAAAATTACAACAACTCTTCCATTTGGTATGCATTTCTCTTATTCTGACACTATTGCCCCCATATTATTTAGAAAAAGATTTCATTCTTTTTTTTATCGTAATGTGAATTATACATTTATCCCAAATTGGAAGATACTATGCGCGGAATATAATAAGTATAAAATTGCTCGCTTTTATGACAGAAGTATTTGGAACACTTTAACTATAACTCTAAAGGATTTCGCAAAAAGAAACAACGCTTACAAAAATCTCTCCCTTGATAAACGTAAAAAAACTAGAAAGTTTTATAAACTGATATTAAATGTGCTTAAAGATGAATTTGGGGCGCTTTTTATAATCCATGCACTACTAAGGTTAGTAGCTAAAAATGAACTCCTATTAAATAAAAAATACCTTAAACGTAAAGAACGTCGGCTTAAAAGAAACGCAAAAACGAAAATAAATAAAACAAAACTTTAATTGAGTAGATTCTTAAATTTTATAAAATAATTACCATACTATAATAATCTTTTTTTGTCTACTAACTTACAGAAAAGACAAAAGAGGGACTTAAAATGAATGAAAAAAATGAAAATACAGATTTTCCAGAAGCATCAATTTTGGATGTAGATCTTACAAATAAAACAGCTACAAGAAGAACAATTTCTGGTGAGATATATCGACAATATCCCGGAGGAACTGCTTTAGGGGCATACTTAATGCTCCAAGAAATGAAACCAGGAATAGATCCATTATCCCCTGATAATCTACTAGTTTTTGCAGTTTCACCTTTTACGGGCTTACCTGTTAGCGGTACGAGTAGATTAACGGTTACAACTAAAAGCCCATTAACAGGTGGATTCGGGGATAGTCAAGGGGGCGGTGATTTCCCTGCATTTTTAAAAGCTAATGGATATGATGCAGTTGTTTTTCACGGTAAAGCAGATAAACCAACATATATCTATATCGATGGTGAATCAGTAGAATTTAAAGATGCAAATAATATTTGGGGAAAAATCACTGGAGATTCTGAAGAAATTATTAAGAAAGAACTTAATAATGATAAAATTGAAGTTGCTCAGATAGGACCCGGCGGGGAAAATTTAGTCAAATTCGCCTGCATCATAAATAAAAAGACAAGAGCAAATGGCAGGAATGGCACGGGAGCAGTAATGGGATCAAAAAATCTGAAGGCTGTGGCAGTTCAAAGACGAAAAACAATCCAACCAAAGGATAAAGAAGGATTTAAAATCTT
>JAEOTL010000383.1 GCA_016839845.1 Promethearchaeota archaeon | reverse complement strand
TTCTAATTGCTAAATTAGAAAAAAATTATTTCTAACTTAAAATAACTCATTTATAATTATAAATCACCCAATTTGGATTTTATAAGCTACAACATTTTTAATGAATAAGATTAGTATTAAATATGGTTCTTACAAAATTCTCACAGTGGCCTTCTTCTAAAAGTTTAAAAATTCTTTTGATACTTGGGTTAGTTTTATGTTTTGCTGTTATTCCTGTTATGCAATATTATTCAAATCTATCAGGATACCCCGCAGATTTATTCAGCAGTCAACTAAGTTTTAGTGGGGATTTGATGAAGACTTATTACGCTACGACAAATATTGAATTATACCGTATCGCACCATCATTGGATTATATTTTCATGTTAGGTTATGGGCTGATTCTGTTCAGTTTATCACTTTTGGTTGCACGAAGATTTGAACCTAATTCAATGATTCGAAATATTGGATATGTCATGGGGATTGCAGCGATTATTGCCGCTTTGTGCGATGCTATTGAAAATATATTCATTCTCTCAATGTTAACGGATCCGGTGGGATTTCCTAATTATTGGGCAATCTTTCATTCAATATTTGCGCTTATAAAATGGACTTTATTGTTTTCTGTTATTATTTGGAATTCAATTTTTGGTATTGCTTCCATAATAAAAAGAAAAGAATTTGAATCTTAGTAATATACTCAAGTCTTTGTGAGAAATATTCCTAGATAAAAGATTTGAAAAAGAGTAAAAGGGTATATATTTTTATGAAATTTATTGGATTTATTTGAGGGATGAGTTTGGAGAATACTTTTGATTTTTATAGAATTATTTATGAAATTGTTAAAGGAAAAAATGAAAAGTATATTACTATTACGGATTATTCTTGGCTGTGTAAATTATAAGAAAAAAATTAGGAAAAAATTATGAAATTATTCCACTCTCCATAACTTCTTCAGCTATTCTGTCGGTCTTAGTTTTTTCTCTATTATCATAACCGAATTTTAACACCCGAAATCCTATAAGAAACGGAATCACACTTAATAAACTTAGAGCCATTGCATAAGGAAAGTTTCCAGTAAAACTTAATAGAATTCCTCCAACAATTGGTCCAATAATTTGAGCTAAGTTATCAATAGCAGTTGTAATTCCCATTATTTTTCCTTGGTTTTGACTGTCTACGGAACGACTTATAAACCCTGTTATTATACCTTGTGATAATGATCCCGCAAAACTGAGAAAAAACAATAAAATTACTAATTCCCAGACTTGAGTCGTTATTCCAAAGAATAAATATGTAAGGATATAAGTGCCTAATCCTAAGAGAGCAGTAATTGGGTCTCCAATCGATTTTCTTAGTCTATTGAATACTAAAAGTCTAAGAATGATTTGATATACACCTAAAAGCGACAATAAAATTCCTACTGCTAATGAGCTTAAACCAAGTCTAATACCCGCAAAAACACTAAAGGTTGTTTGAATAATGCCTCCGGTGATTGCAATAAAACTATATTGAATGACGAGTGTTATCGTTTTATTTTTTTTCCAGAGAGGAGTAGATTTAGTAACTAAATTAGGAGTTAATGAAAGATTAGCTGGTAAATTAGGATTTACTTTTTTAGGTAAACTCTCTTTTAAATAGATTGCAGTGTAAACAGTAGAGAATCCTGTTAAAATGGATGCGAGAATAGCAGGCCAAACGATTCCGAAAGGAGATAAAAATCCACCTATTGCCGGACCTATCAAAAATGCTAAACCAAAAGTTATTCCAATATTTGTCATCTGTTTTGGACGTTCTTTTGGAGGTACGATATCTCCGATAATAGCTTTGGCTATTGAAAATTGACCACTAAAAATACCATCAACGATTCTAGCAATAAATAGTAGTATTATATTGTTGGAAACTACCAAAATGACAAACCCTACGAACGTACCTGCCAATGATACCAGCATTACGGGTTTCCTACCATAGTTATCGCTTAATTTACCTAGAATTGGTCCAAAGAAAAACCCAAAAATAGCATTAGAACTTAAAAGAAATCAAATTATTACTGGAGAACTATTGAATTCTACAATGAAAAAGGGTAGAAACGGAAGAATGATACTGAAGCCAAGGATGTCAACGAAAACGGCTATCCATAGAGGAGTTAAATTTTGATAATTAGATTTAACTTTTAACATATTAAATATGGTGAAATTACAATAATAAGACTTCAGATAATAAATAATTGACTATTTATAGCCTAGAGAATTTAAAATTAAGGTAAAACACAATTTCATTTCTGATTAATAAATCAAAATTAATCTCAGCTTTTAACACTTTTAATTGAAGAGGATTCAGATAAAGTTATAATTTAAAAACCATAATCTACAGGAAAAAAAATCAAAGACAAAAAATCTTAAAATTATCTTAATAAGGATTTATATAGGAAATTTTAATAAATCATAAGAAAATGGTTTAAACTCATTCTCCAACTAATTAATTCGTAAAAATGTCTAATTTAAATCCTGAGAAATTACATGTTGTCTATAAAGATTCAGCGGCTAAAGGCAAATTAGAATTACCCCGAAAATACACATTAACTCATTCTGATTCAACTGGAGAGCTTTTTCTTACAATAGGATCAGATTACGATTATGAGCAAATCTCAGGGCTTTACACTCGATTTATGAGAGATGAGGTATTAGCCGAGTGGATCAAAACGAACAATCACTACGAGTTACACCTCTATATGCATGTTAGTGGAGGTTTTTGTTTTGGTTGGGCTTCCTTACGAGATAGAATCTTTTGTCATCATTTACCACTCGTTCTGGAGGTTATCAGATACGGAGATAAAAAAATTATAGAGGAAACACCAGCACTCGAAAATTCTCAGGTTAGGGTACATTTCCAATCGAATAAAAAAAAATATAATAGAATCGATAATTATGGACAGGTTAAAGATATTTCTTGTTAAAAATTATAGATCCCTTTTTCTATAGGATTAAGAAATATAATCGATCGAATTTGGTCTAATAATAAAATATTATCCGTGCTTACTTAATATCTAATTATTTTAGATATAATATGAATGAGATTAGTAAATTAGTGGAGCAAGGATATAATAAAATTGCTGAAGATTATTATAGCCATAGGAACTTAAGTAAGTTCGATAGCGAATTAGAAAAATTTGCGTCTCTACTCCCCCAAAATGCTCATGTTTTAGAATTAGGGTGTGGTGCAGGTATTCCAACAGCAAAATTCTTAACAGAAAGGGGAATAAAAGTAACAGGAATAGATTTATCGGATACAATGCTAAATTTAGCTCGTAAGAATGTTACGGATGGAAAATTCATCAAAATGGATATGAACGATTTAAAATTTGATGAAAACTCATTTGATGGAATTATAAGTGTTTATGCCTTATTTCATGTCCCAAAGGGAGACCATTTCCGTATATTCAAAAAAGCTTATGAACTTTTGAAGCCTGGAGGAATTTTAATGATTAATTCAGGTGTGTCCGAATCTGAAGGAAGAAGTAATTTTTTCGGAGTACCAATGTTTTGGAGCAACAATAGTCCTAAAAAGACTTTAAGTCTCGTGAAGGATGCTGGATTTTCCATAATATTTCAAGGAGTTTTAGAGAGAGGAGGAGAACACCAATATTGGATTTATGGAAAAAAATAAGGTTAAAGATAAAATGAAAAATACACTATTGAAATGGCAGATAGTAGGGGGGCATTTTATTTTTCTTATGGGTTCCTTACTGCATTTTGTATTTGAATGGACGGGATATTGGGCACCTGTTGGGGTAATTGCTGCAGTAAATGAGAGTGTATGGGAGCATCTAAAATTATCATATTGGCCACTGATCTTATATTCATTAATAGAATATAGATATATCAAGGATAAGGCAAATAATATAATTATTGCGAAAACTGGGGTAGCGTTCTTGGTACCAGTAATGACGGTCTTGTTCTTCTATTCCTATACGACGATCTTTGGAATAGAGTTATTAGCAATAGATATAATCAGTTTCTATATATTCATACTGATCGGGCAGATTCTTAGTTATAAAATCATGGGATTTCGTCAAATATCTAAGCGAATTTCCTGGATAGCAATAATATCCTTTATTTCTCTGGGAATAGTTTATATGTTGTTTACATATTTTCCTCCCTTATTACCCATTTTCCAAGATTCTGAAACAGGATTGTATGGAATTGTAAAACACGTGCATTAGAAGTTTATTTGGATTGTATCAATAATAATCTCATCAATTTATTTTTTTCAAAGTCATTTTGACTTTGGCAAAACATTTTTTTTATTTTAACATTAGATTAGACATTAAATAATTGATCTTTTTATTAATAGATGCTTAAACTTGCTATGAAAATATTGTATGTAACTGATATTCACGGGATCGAGTGGAAGCACACGGAAGTCCTCAATATAGCTACCAAATTAAAGCCAGATGTGGTAATTAATGGCGGTGATATGCTCCCTTTTAAAGGTAATTTATTGCATCAAGATAAGTTTATTACTGGATTTCTTGATGACTATTTTTCGAAGTTTGAATCGATGGGAATCTATTATTTGGGATTATTAGGAAATGATGATTTAAGGATATTTGATGTTCTATTTCAACAAACGTGTGATAAGTATTCTTATGTAGTTAATATGGCTCAAAAGAAGTTCTCGGTTGAAAGTAGTAAGTATGAATTTATCGGAATGAATTGGGTTTCTGATTTGCCGTTTGGGTTAAAGGATAGGGCCCGTAAAGATACTGAAGATTTTGAATTTCCTAAGCAAATCGGGAAACAATACCTGTCTATACCAGATGGATTCAAGAGACTTGATGATTGGTTTTCATATGCAGAAACACTCCCTACAATTGAAGATGAGATTAACAATCTCGTAAAACCTTCCGATATGAGTAATACTATTTATATTTTCCATAATCCTCCCGCTAATTTAGAACTCGATGTAGTTTTTGATGGTCGAAGGGTGGGATCAACAGCGGAATATGAATTTCTCAAGAAAAACCATCCAAAATTATCACTTCATGGTCATATTCATGAATCTCCTGATGTCTCCGGTATATGGTTTTCAAAATTGGGTGAAACAATATGCATTCAACCTGGTCAATTCCGTCAAGACCAAGATTCCTTAATTTACGTTTTAATTGAATTAGAAACAATGAATATAGAACGGAAAATTATTACTAGAGCGTAATAATCTTACCTTTATACTAAGATGAATCTATAGGATCCTTTAGAGGCATAAAAATATGTTAATGGCAATTTTTTTTTATTTTATTATAGTTTTAATTAATCTACTTTTTCGGTGGTAAGGTATCTACAAAATCCTTTGCTTTTTTTAACCATATTTTTAATGCATCCTCGTCAGAAAATGTTCCTTCTTCCACCATAACCCAACCTTTCATAGGTCTTCCTGTTATATCAAAGGCTTTGATTTTTGGTAGTTTCATGGCAGCTATAGCATTTTCTTCTCCCAACCTAAATATATAATAATCCTTGTGAATCCCTGCAACCATATTTCCGTTTACAAGATAGCCCGTTCCCCCAAACATTTTCTTTTTTGAGAGATTCTGCCACTTTGATACTAAACTACTTACTTTTAAATCCATATGCTCGTTATAAACCAATTTTTTTCACTTTATTTATATACAACCTTGATACTTGAATATCAATCATGAATCTACGCTTCAAAATAAAGTTCTTTATCTTCATGATTACTAAAACACAAGAGATCCACAAACTTAAAATTGAAATAATGCATCATAAAATTTGACACGAAAGTGGATTTATTAATCCAGATATTCATTAAGTATTTAATTAAATTTAAGATCTATCATAGTTTTTTAACTTCAAACAAATATTATTATTTTAGGGTTAGGTGCTGTTATTGAAAAAGAGTGAGAGATCAAGATATTTTTCTGTCGGTTGTATATTAGTTGTTTTATCCATTGTGTTTTTCTTGAGTTTATCAAATAACTTAAAATTATCGAATTATTCGTTCGATAGGAATGAAGCCAAACCCTTATTGTCTTTGGGGGAAGAACCGAATGCGAGACCATTAAATGTTACTCATCACGCGACACTTACCAAAGTTGAGTATCCATTGGCTTTAAATCATACTTCAAGTTTTACTTTAATTGGAAATTGGACCGCAGAGAACGTTAACCTTGAATACAATGATGTAACTCAATATCAAGAACAATCTGTAAATGGACCCTTCGATCATGCTGGGGGTGACCCCTGTCCTCCATGGTTATTCAAATCTAATAGAATTATTGATGTGTTTAAAAATGAGTCTAAAGATAACGCATTTAAGTTAACTGCTAAAAAAGATAAAGATTATAATCTCTATGATTATGGGTATTGGGAGGAAAATTTTACAATTAACGAGCCTTTCACAGCGAGTAGATTAGCTACTTTTTCCCTTGATTTTTATTTTGACAGTAAAGGTACGTCCAACAATTTTAGTGTTTATCTTGGGGTTATTAACAATGGTGTCGAAAAAAATCAAACTTTTAAGTTAGGAAGCCTGCCTTTCAAAACTAGGGATAGTATCTCTATGTCATATTATCCCTTGGATGAAGGACAACTATTACCTGGAAAGGTTACATTAAGAGCGGGGATGGTGTGTCACAATGTGTCACAATATACGGGAATCACGACTCCGGATGAAGAACAAAAACTTGATCTCTATGGTGTAGAATTTAAAACTTGGACAAATGTTAACCAAGAATACGTTTTAAAAACAAAGGACGAAGAATTTAACACGTATTATCCATATGTAAACAACACTTATGGAAAGGGAAGTGTCTCCATTGATAAGGAACGGAGTAGCACTGAAACAAAGCAATATAAATTCGTCACTGCTATTAATGTTACAGGAGATATTTCTCTACGAAATATAACAATAACTTCAAATGCTTCCAAATTGTTTAATTCTACAGTTGGAGGTATTTACGGTAAACCTGGAAGTATTTATTCACAAAATGATGATAAAATTTTCTGGGAGACCGAATTTCTTATTGAAATACCCTACGGAGATACCTTATATTCAAATCACTGGGTCGAAATTGAAAAACCGGATGACTGGGAAGTTACCCAAATTTTAGATGGCTATGGTGTCAATCATATCAACGATGGTTGCACCGGAACTGAAATAGGCTCAACTAAAGTTATAATCCCGGAAAGTGTTATTGTAGCGGGAATATGGACATTGAAAGCGGAAAGTTGGAATTATGTTGTTAAAGCAAACAGTACGGTTTGGAACGGAACAGATTATGACACCGAATTCAGAATTTTTACCAACGACGAATTCAAGATAAACATGACTTTAAACGAGACAGTTGATCTTACTAATACAGAGATAAACTTGATTATTAATTATCCAAACGGAACCTTATTTCTCAATCAAAGCAAAGCTAGCGTGTCACGCTTTATCGAGTTTGGTGAATATACCGCAGGAGCTAATATGCCTGTTGGGACGTACCAAGTGATGATCGAATGGACAAATAACAAGTTTAAACATTTGAAGAGGGATAAGGTAGGGATCAAAGAATTTGAGTTTGAAGTGTGGCATGATAGCAATTTAGCAGCTATTGATGAATATATAGAGAAGATTGCTGGCGATCCATGTATTATTAAAGTAAATTATTCAGATTATGATTTGAATACTTCAATTGCTTTTGCCACAGTAACATATAATACAACTTTTGGACGATTTGGAAATATGGTGTATATTGGATCAGGAACTTATTTTCTTGATTTGGATACATCTGGGTTAGGATTAGGAGATTATTATTTATCCTTTAATGCATCAAAAAAATATTATAAGAATCAAACATCCATAGATTTAATACATTTAAAAATTTTAGCCCAACCGTTAGCCTTAGAGGTCCCAGAGACAGTAATTGACGGTAATGGAAATGATTATATTAGTTGTCAGGTAAATGTTACGGGAGCGATTTCAGGTTCGCTAATTTGGCCAGCTAATCTAAGCACTAATTGGAAAAATCCTTATTCAGTCTCCGATCATAATAATGGCACGTATTCTTTAAATTTTTCAACATGGGATTTACCAACTGAAGGAATTATTCGGACTTTTAGTATTTCAATATTCGCAAATAAAACTAATTACGGTGATGCTATGAGATTTATAACTATCACCATCCATCCAATACAAGCAGTAGTGAGTGTCAATAGATCAGCGGAAACTGTCGCAATAAATAAATTCGTGAATATTGAGGTTAACTATACTGTTGAGGGATCGGGACTTTTAATTCATGGAGCTAATTGCAGTGTTAGCTGGTTGAATCTATATGATGTATTTCCCAACACCTACGGATTTACTGTACGCTTATATACAGTTAATCTTTCCATAAATACTTACACCGCATTGATAAAATTAGAAAAACCAGGATTTGAAACTGTTTACAAAACCATAACCATAACGATTACTCCCGTTAATATGATTGTGGGTACTATTGGTTTTCAAGATTCTATAGAAGCCTATATTGGAGAGAAGATTACTATAAAAATTAATTTAACAGAGCCAGACACTCACAAATCTATTGAAGATGCCACTGTTTTCTATGAGTGGGAATTTGGTATCGGATATTTTGAGTATGCCAATAATGGAATGTATGAATTAGAATTAAGACTTCCTCAAAATATTAAAGGAAATCATAAACTGACATTAACAATATCTAAAATAGAATCAATTTATGCTACAACTGGATATTCTTTCATAATTACAATCTTGGAAGAACCGGGAACAGGACTAGGGAATATAATTTGGGTTATTTTTTTCAGCCTTTTAGGTATTATAGCCGCATTAGGAATAATAAGTTATAGATCTTACGTGTATTTACCTAAAAAAAGAAAACAGCAATTAGAACTTTTAGCAAAAACTCAGCGGTACAAGGATATAATGAACATTGAAGCACTGTTAATATCGAGTGAGGTAAGCGGCTTAGAAATATTCTCAAAAAGTTATTTTTCCCAACAAAAATTTCATGACAAAATACTTTCTGGATTTGTACAAGCAATTACTTTGATAAGTGACCAAATAGTTGAGGGAGATGTAACAGAAGAATTTGCCGTTAAAGAAGGGAATATAAAAGGAATAGATAATGTAATGGATCTTGATTTCAAACATTTTAATTTTTTTATATGTGATTACAAAGAAATCCGAATGGTATTCATATTAAAGGAGAAGGCTTCTGAAAGATTTAGGAATCAAACCGCTAAATTTCTAACAGCTTTAGACGAAAGATTTCCCGGTCAATTTAAAAATTGGGACGGTGATTTAGCAAAGTTTAATAGAGTCATCCCCCTCCTTTTGGAAGAATTTTTTCAACTATATTATAGAGAAAGTTTCAAAGTAAATAGTATTAAAGAAATTAACCGTATAAAAAAGAATGAAGAATTAAACAATTTGGAAATGCGTCTCCTCAATGTGATAATGTCTATGACTAAAGGTAGAGACGATTTTAATTTGCAAGACTCAGTAAAAGTAATTCACGAAAAAAATAAAGATTTAGTAATAGAGGCTCTTGAATCGTTGATTGTGAAAGGATTAGTTATCAGTTCTAAAGTCTAACAAATTAATAAATTATAACGCTCCAAAAATAATCTAAATTCTTCTTTTGGGCTCAAAATCTTAAGTAGGTCTTATTCCCTTTTTCGGGGATAGTTTTGTATTGAAGAAATCTATCTCTCAAATGCTTCTGGGACATTCCTAAACGCCAAAACCAAAAAATTCGCATCCATGTGAAAACCACATTAAAAAATCCGTATTTTTCAAATCGCCTTGTTGAGGTAAGCACAGCTGAACGAATATATACAAATTTTTTCTTTCCGTATTTTATCAATCGATACGAAAAATCAAAATCCTCACAAATCCACATGGGACGAAATCCTTTAATTTTTTCGAAAATGGATCTACGAACAAAAACAGCATTATCTCCTGGAAACGTTCTTAGCAATCTCACAAGCCAACTATCCAATCCTTGCCACCAGTAGGCTGCAAATTTTACAAGTGAAGATAATTGAACATTATTACTCCAATCCCAATATTTTTTAAAACCTCCTCCAATGACATCGGGATCTCTTAATTTAGAAAGAATTCGGATAATAGCACCTTCAGGTAAAAGTGTATCGGCATGTAGGAATACCAAAACATCCCCCCGTGCCTCTGCTGCTCCTCTATTTAATTGTAAATACCTTCCTCTGGTTCCAGTGATCACCCTATCCGCAAGATTTCGCGCGATCTCAAGAGTACCATCCTTAGATCCACCATCACTTACAATTATTTCAAATGGAACTGTTTTTCCTGAGGGAAATTGAGCAGCTAAGCGAGCTTGTCTGATTGTTTTTTCAATATTATCAGCTTCATTCAAGGTAATTATAATTACAGTTACCAGCATGATTATTAATTATCCCCTTTCTTCGCAAGTTTTCTTCTACGGGTTTGGTCTTGTTCCTCAATTATGTAAAGTTTTAATTCCTCAATAATTTTATCAGTATAATAAGGAAAGTAAAACCCGATAGTTTTTTCTGAGTTTTTTAGCGCAGTAATATAGGAAATTAGAGAAATAAAATCCTCTTCAAGATCTATATCTCCATAGGGGGGAAGGGTTATTAAAGGGAGTTCCATCTTCCTACAAAAGTTTGTAAACCTAGATAATTCTACTCCACTCCGGAATAACTGATAGCTAGAAAACCATTTGGGATTAAAATCATTAGTTAAACCAACGAGATATATACCACCCCCGCTAGAGGGACCAATTACTACCGGATTCTCACCCTTTTTTTGAGTTAAGAGGTCTAAAGCTGTGTTAATTATCTCGTAATCTAAAAACGGTAAATCAGCACCTAAGCCGATAAATGATGAAACCGTCTTTTTAAAAGATTCCCGTACAACTGATCCAAACCGTTGGTCGAAATTTGATCCAGTTTGAAGGAGTAACTCCACGGGTTTATTTAAAAAACCTTGAGTTCTCACACAGTTAATTATCTCGTTTAATTTATGTAATTCCTCTTCAGGATAATATCCTATTTGGATTTTATCCGCATCTGTCTGAGAAGCTAAGTTAATCGTGTCTTTAAGCATGGCTTCAGCAATTTTGGCGCAATCAGAATCTGTTAAACATGAATTCTGGGTTAACCGGGTTTTTACCTTACCTGTTATTGGTACTTTTGCAAAAATAAGTATTGCAGAATCCATAGTAGAAGTTTAAAATTTTTAATCTATTGATATTTTTTGTATAATTTAAGGTTTTTTCGCGATCCATGAACCCCTACTTACCCATCTATTATGAGCTGCGTTCTGCCAAGCCAGCACTCCCTTTTCTGCTTCATTATATAAATCTATTCCAAATCCTTCAATAATATTTTCTTTATTTTTTTGAAGTATCGAAACATAGAGATCCATATGTTTGGCAAAATCCTCACCTAAATCTTCTTTTTCCTCAACGGCCATCCCTAAGCTCTTAATAAGATTCTCATACCCATCAAGTGTTTCTAAATCGGGGAATACCATAAACTCCATTAAATAATCTGCTTTGCCCTCGGGTGCTACACTAGATCCCCAAATCCAATCGGTAAAGCCTAAAATACCCCCTGGTTTCAATACCCTATTAATTTCTTCCAAAAGTCTTAGTTTATCTCTTATATAGCACCAAGCATCTTGACCCCAAACAACATCGAAAGTGTTTGCTTGTGCGGGTATGTCTAAGGCTGAACCTATCCTATATTCAATTTTATCTGCATAGGATTTTCCTTCTGTTCGTTTTTTAGCTTCTTGTACCATTTCAGGAGTTATATCTAATCCAATAACTTTAGTTCCATAATTTTCTGCTAAATGTCTTGCGGGACCACCTAACGCAGAACATATATCTAAAAGATATATGTCTTTCTTTTTATCAAGTCCAACTTTTTTCGCCAACACATCAGTTTGATCTGCACCCCCCACATGGATTTGTTCACCCATTAAGAACTCCCAGAGTTTACCCCCAGGACCGGCATATACTTCACTTACATCCCAAACCGAGAACTTATACGTTTTTCTATTCATACTATTTACTTTTAATTTTTAATTCCCTTTTTAATATTAATCTTGTTCTTTTTGAGTATTAGGACTGAATTGATAGCATTTTGGATCAGCAGCTAATATATCTCCTTCATAGTAGTAGGCACTGCTTCTACATCCAAAACAGAACGAATTATTAGAACATTTCCCACAATTTCCGGGAAGGTTAGAAGGATCTCTAAAGTCTAAGAGGAGAAGTCTTCTTTTAGTTCTTTCAATCAATACTTCAAGTTTCTCATCATTCACATTACCAAATTCTTCTGTTCGAATAACTGAGCAAGGAGTTAACCAACCATCACTTGTTATACAAACTACGGTTCCACAATAAAATTTTGATACATCCATCGGACCACATGAAGGATCGTCAGGATAATTTACCGTATCTCGATGTGAAAATGCGTCTTCAATTTGGGTAATGCTGGGTTCCCAAGAGGCGTTAGCATTACGATGAATGACCGGATTAAATAATGTTAGACAAGTTTTGATTCCAAATTCTTCTTGAAAATAAGAAATCATACCCTTTGCATCTCCCTCTGCTAGAGGGGATGTGTAAGTAATACAATTAACCATTGCACCCGGATCTTTCCCTTCAGATAGTACATTTTTAATTCCGTTAAGAATTAGCTCTATATTTCTCGGATTTCCATCACACCCTTCTCCCCCATGCAATATACCATATAACTCTGCATTAAATGTATCTAGATGTGTCGAGATAAATCCTCCTTCAGTTACTTCTACGGCTTTCTTTGCTATCTCGGGATTTGCCAGTGGGATACCACTGGTCCAAATATTATTAATTAAACCTAAACTAGATGTATATTTGCATAGTTCATACCAATCCTTTCTGACTAGAGGATCTCCTCCTAACCAGTCTATCATGCGAATCCCTAGTTTAGATGATGTATCTAACAATTCTTTAATCTTTTCAGAAGCCATACCATGTGGACTATCAGGTGTGCTTCCAGCATAACAGTAATCACATAACTGTGGACACTTTAAAGTAGACTCAATCTGAAGGATAAAGATTTTGCCTTCGTTATAGTATTGCTCTTGAAGCTCGATTTCTGAAGCCATCCCCGCATGTGATAATGGAACATCTTCTCTATTCATATTTTATTCTCTATAATCTTGATTATTCGAAATAAATTTTGTGAAATTATTAAATCTTGAGATAATAAAAAAAATCTAGCCATAGATAGTTACTACCCAATCCATACCTACGGTAACACTCTGGATTGCTAAAGCACCAAGAGAAGCAGCCATTATGATGAGAACAACCCAGAAACTAGTTCTCGGCCAAGCATTGTTCTTTAGATTATAACCCATTTTAAACTGTTCCCATAAGATCACTGATATTAAGATAAACAATCCAATATCATACGCCCAAGTCGCGAGTTCATAACCTTCAGGAGGTAGATGCATAAGATACCCCGTGTATTCACCAAATCCATATAACTGAGCTTCAAATGGTAATCTCACGATAAAGAACATTAAGCCCATATGAGCAATTAAGAGCCATGCAATTATCATAGTATGAGTACAGTACCAATTCCATCCCCTTCGACTTAATTTCTCCTCAATGAAATTTTTTCCTTTCATCTTTTCTAATAATACAATAATAATCCAAATACCAAGCAATATCGAAATTATAATTGTGCATATTACAGTATTAAACGATCCGCTTCCTGTTATTGGTAACATGAAGGATTGAACCATTGCTATGATTCTTGATAATGGAGTTTTATGATACCATGCAAATCCTACATTTAAAATAATCAGAGCATATGCAATATTATGTGTCCATCGGGGATCCATTATTGCATATTCAATGAATATTAGCCACCAAACAAGGTAGGAGGCACCCATTATAACTAACCCTAATCCAGGACCAACAAGTTTGTTTTGTTTCCGTGTTTCTGGGATTGACTTTTCTTCACTCAATTTTTTTTCACATTTTGAAAAAGTCTTATTTAAATTCTATATCCATTTAATCTTATTAAAAATTTATATTATAATCTGTAGATTGTATTAAATGACGGATTATCATTCAAGACAATATAGACAAGTATACGATTTTTTTATCTCAAAGTTCTATGATATTGGACTAAAGATTGGACTTACCCCAGTGGGAGAAAAAATCCTTCGAATGAGTGTTTTTAATGCATTATCCCCAAGTA
>JAEOTL010000042.1 GCA_016839845.1 Promethearchaeota archaeon | reverse complement strand
TAATAATACTAAATTTAGCACCTTTACTTGTCGCATAATGTAAAGATGCAAATGCAGCTACAAGAGCTGTATGATATGGTCCCTTACCCCGGGATGATCTTGATGTATAGTTCCACCCCATAGATCCTGAAGAATCTAAAACAATTAGAAGATCAGGGATTTGTTGCTCAACCAAATGACCTGGACCTTCTTTATATGCCCATTTTCTTGTAGTAATATTAGGTATAATTATTGGACTATTTAATAAACTCTGAACAATATCTAATTCTTCTATTCTATCTCCAATACGCCATACTTCAGGATAAACTGGTAATTGTCCTCCCGGTTTCTCCTCAAAAATTCTAATTTCTATTAGATCTTTTGCTAATCCTCTGTACCATGTAGATAAGTCACTCCCATCAATCAAAATTCCTGCTTGACGTGCAGGTCCACCAAATTCAGAATAGGGGACATCTTTTGCAAATTCCTCGGATTTTTGTCGTAATTCATCTTCATTACCCTCTTTTAATTTATCTGCATTTTTATTTTCTAAGGGATTATCCATAATTTCAAGAACATCTTTTGGTACTTCTAGAAAAGCGCCTCCAGGACTTTTTCTCTTTTCTTTATTTTTATCTAATACACCTCCAGTACCTATCAAAGCAAAAGTATCTAGAATCAAACTTTTTAACGCCCTCGCAACTTGTGAGACCTTTTTTTCCCACATTGATTCATCTTCAAAGTTTTTAAGTATAATTTTAGTAACTTTTTCTGCTAAGGAATCCATTTCTTTAAGATTCTCATCACCTATAACCTCTTTATTCCACATTTTCTCGTATGCGCGAAATAAGAATTTACTAAAATTACTAATTGGACCTTTACTTGTAATATGTTTATAGGTTTCAGCCATTTCCCATTCAATAAGGTTAGAATAATTCTGGTATAATTTTGTATCAATAATCAAGTCTGAAAAAATATTTACAACAATAGGAGCATAATTTTGATTCACATGGGTCATAGCAGCTCTTAACAATTTAGCGTGGGTCAAACCATCATAGGGAATAATTTGATAATGAGATATTTCATGAAGTGAGATGATGTAAAAATAGTTAATATAATCTTGATTATCTTTAAATAGTGGAGTGTTAGCCAGATTCATTGTTATTTGCCATCGATTTTCTGGATCAATATAAAAGCCCTCTAGATGAGTATAATCAAAAACATAATTAGGATCATTTAGAGGAGGAAAGTAAAATTCAGCAAGGGCTTTATCAAATGCGGTTCTGGCTAACTCTAAATTTATCTTTTCTTTTGCCTTTAATTCGTTTTTAGTGTCTTTCCCTTTACTTCTTCTTAGCATTTGAAACAATCGAATTTTATTTTCTATTATTTTTTTCTTCGATTTTTACTTTTTCTTCTTCCATAGATGGTTTAGCAGGTTTCAAATAATCAATTGGTATATCACAAACCCAACACATATTTTCTAAATTTGTTAATGCTTGTGCACAATTTCCACAATATATAGCCCCGCATTCACAGATGAATGAAAATCGAAATACTTCACCTTTACACACTAAACAAATTTTTTTCTCTTTAGAAACCGAAACTCTCTCTTCTGTGACTTGAGGATTTAATATCGCCCTATTGTAAACTATTCCTACAATTTTTTCGTCTAATCTCGCTAATTCCAGACGATCTACCATTGGTGCTCCTGTTTCCTTTAAGTTTTCCCATAAATCTAATTTTTTGAGCAAATCCTCTTTTTCTATGGTAATTCTTTTTGCTAACAGATTAAGACCAAATCTTTCAGCTATTTGCTGAGATTGAGTTAAAAATCGCTGAGCCTTCTTTATATTAAAGTTTAACAAAGATAATTTGGCTTGCAACAGGTAAGTTTCGCATTGAATCGAATTTGAGCCCGTTTTTTCGGAAATATCAAATAATCGAGCAATAAGAGGGTTAATATCTTCCAAAACTTCTAAATCATTAGTCATACGTAACTCAATAAAGAGTAATTCACATAAGTTAGTTAGCGCTGTCAAAATTAGTTCAAAATTTGAATCCTTATCTTCAAGGATTTGCATTAGTAGTGCTTCGGCTTCAGCCCTGTTACGAACCCGTGAACTTTTTTTTAGTAGTAAAGCTTTATTTAAGAGATATACTAAATTCAGTTGTTTATCTTTCAAATTCTTGTTCAATTGCTCATAACGGTGAAGATATTGCTGAGCCTGTTCAAGATCGCCTTTAGCAATTAATATTTGTATTAAATGATCAAGAACAATAGTTATATCTCTTGGATTTCCTCTTTCATATCTTAATGCTAATGCTTGTTCTAAGCACTCTAACGCATGATCTAATTCTCCTCTCTGTCTATAGACTTCTCCCATATTACTAAGAGTAGCTGCTATCATTAGTTTGTTGTCAATATCACCGAAATTTGTTAAGGCTTGTTCAGAAAGTTCAATACTACGTTCTAATTCCCCTTTAACCTGATGGATTATTGCCATAAAATAAAAATATTGTCCGTTAGCCCATTTATTATTCCAGTCAAAAGCCCTAGCTCGCTCCAAAATTTCTATAGCACGATCATAATCAACTTCTAAAAAAACAAATATCCTGGACATTCCTCCAAGGGAAGTGACAATTTCCTTTTTTGTCCCAAATTCTTCCCGCAATGTTAAGCTATACTCTAGGTACTCTAAAGCCCGATCTGCATCCCTTAAATCTACGTAAAACCTTCCTTTAAGCCAAGCTAAATAAGCCTCTCTTCGCTTGTAATCTGCCAGTATATCTTGCGGTAAAGTTTTCAGCAATTCTTCTCCTTGTTTAATTATATCCTGAAGTTTATCATATTGGCATAACCATAATAAAGCATTAGCCATTATTAGTAAGAGGTCAACTGAAAGAAAGTTTTTTCCTAATCCTAAACTCTCTTTATATGTTTGTTCGGCAACCATGACGACATCTTGATATAAACCTTGCATAAGTAAGATCTCACATTTGAGGAGATTACTTAAAACTCTATCATAAAGAGTGTGTCCCTCCTTTTCCTCGAAATTCCGAATTATCTGTTCTGCGTCATTAAACTTACCTTCGTCAATGAACTGTTGCGCTTGTTTCAATTCTTTAGATTTTACTTGTTCATTAGATTCTTGTTTGCTCATCTTAAGATTTTATTTTCTTTTTCATTAATTCAAACTTTATGAATTTCTAAGTAAAACCAACTTATAATTTCTCTACTTTTCTTTTTGAATGAAGTCTAGATTATCTAGAATACTTTTTAATTTTAAAGCCTCCGATCCCCCTGAAATTTGAATATTGACTAATGACTCCTCAGTAGTTCCAGTAACGTTAATTTCAATTAAGAGATCCTCAGTGCGTATTTGTTTAGTTTGTCTTTTATTGAATGCTTCCTTTAATGGTTGATCTAAATTAGAGAATTCAGCTGCGATATCAGCCCACACTTCTGTGTGATACGAATATTTAATAACGTAATCGGTAACAGTTTGTTTATAAAGTTCTCGATTGCACCATTCAATTAAATCTCCTCTATTAGGAAAGTCAATTTCCTCCAATAGATTATTACGAATTTCAGCTAAATTATTGATATCTCCTCTTTTTGCTGCTTCTTGTATTTGTAGGGCAATTGGAGAATATTCCTTGTTATTAACGGAATATACAAATGGAATTAAATCATATTTTACAATTAAATCATTTTTTTCAAATTTCTTTAAATCTGATAAATCTGTATCTTTAGGATTTCCTCTGCGAAATCTATCAGTAATTTTATAACATAATTCGCGATTTTTAAACCTTTTTTGAACTAGGGTTAAAATATTTTTAGAAAGTTCATATTTGTTTCCAAAATATGGAGATTTATCTACTTCTCTTTTTACATAAATAACTCGATGAGAAATCACGTAAGGGGTTATTGTATTTATAATGTTAACATCGATTTTATCTAACCCTAATAACCAAGCTAAAGCTTTAGAATATCTTAGAAGATCCTTTGCAACTCTTACGCTTAGAATTGAGTCAATTTTATTACACAAATTTTGAGTAGTATTGAAATGACATCCTGAACATAATCCTGTACTTGGTTTTATATCTTCAGTATTACCCTTGTCTACTCTTGAACATAAAGTAAATTCTCTTATTATGGCATGAATATAATTATTGACTTCAGGAGAGAATGATACTCTATTCACATAATACCAAATTTCCATTAATTCGTCAATTGTTAAAATTCTGGGAACTTGAATAAGCTCATCCATTCCCGAGTATTTCTCATCTTTTCCAGTTAAGATAAGTTGTAAATCGTGACTTCCAGGCATCGAAATTGGAACAGATATTCCAAATCTATCCAAAAATGGTTGAGATAATTCAAATGTGCCAACATCATGCGGATTTATCGTAGCAAATAAACAGAATTTATTAATAGTTGTTATAGAGTCGTAATATTTAACGGTGCCCTCAGCAAGTAATGATAATAAAATATCTTGAGCATATGGAGTCAGTCGATTTACTTCGTCAATAATTTTCCAGAAATTAGTAACAAACTGTCTCCACACTACCTCCTCCTCTCCTTCTTTCATCAATTTTCCTAACTTCAAAGTTCCAATTAATTTCTCTTCCGTTAGTTGAGGATGGCCTCTAATAATAGAATTTTCTATTTCACTTAGGGAACTTGCTGTGAACATGCGACCTAAAAGCTTCACAAGGGTAGTTTTGCCCCCTCCATGACCTCCTATTAATAACATTGCGGAGTTGGGAACAATAGCATTAAGGATGCATAAAGATAAAATTTCGGGCAATAATTTTGTTTCGACTTTTTTACTTTTTGTTGGTAGAAATTTGATACTCAATTCTTTATAATGTACAAAAAGTTGATTAGCTTGTGTCAAATTGATTATTTTCCATACTTTTTTCCGTAAATTGTCTTCTTCTCCTAAATTTGTCGACATTTGCGCTTGTCTCTTAAGATATTCAATATTAATTAAAAATCAGTTTGATTATTTATTTTTATTCATTCAAATTGTATTATTTCATTAATTTTAAGTAATAAAGTTAAGAAATTCTATAATTCTTATAATTATATAAGAAGTAGTTCGTTTAATTCTTCTATGACGAAATCTGGTTGAAATTCCCATTCTTTGTAGTGTTTATTACGCGGACTTATTTCTCTTCTTATTAAGCATGCATAAATCCCAGCTTTTTTAGCCGCAAAAATGTCTAATTTAGAATCCCCAACAAAAATAGCATTTGATTCTTTAGGATCATACCTGAATTTATTTAGTATCGTCAGAATTCCTTTTGGAGATGGTTTAGCTAATTCTTGGTCATTCTCATAATTACCTAAACCAAAAGTCTCGTGAAAAAAATGCTTTATATTAAAATTCTCTAAAATAAAATCAACAATGTAGTAGGCTGCATTTGAAACTATAGCAAGTTTGTTCTCCTTGTGTTGATAAATTATTTCTAAGGTGCTTTGAACATCCTTATATAATTCGATCTGTCTTTTTTCTACAAGTTTCTTCCTCATCTTAAAATCGATCTCATCAAAAACCTTCCAAAAATTTTGAGGATTTTTAACCCCCCATTCTTCTAAAACATCAAAGAAGTCTTCTTCAGGCGACCATAATCTAAATTTTTCATTATTTTTTGGGGGATTATCAGCTTCTAATCTAATGAAGGTTTCTGTTAATATCTGATCTGCATAATTTCTGATATTGCCAAGATGGAGCAGTGTTCCATCCAAATCAAATAAGTAATAATTAAATTTCATGAGGCAAGTTTGAAAAATAATCTAAATTTTTAAAAATAACCTATATGTCCTAAATTTTTTCCATCCTCATCTAAAGCATAAACGATACCCATTGATAATGGTTCTTCCTTTTCACTTTTAGTTGATTTTGCTACATACTTCAATGTTTCAAGTTTCAATATGAAGTTGCGATTACACTTCTTACATTTTATATAGATCTTCTTGGTTATTTTCTTTTCATCCTCTTGTATTTCCTTTTTAAAAGGTTCTAAAAGGTTTGAATCTTGATTATCACAATCATGTAGAAAACATTGGTCTAAAGAAATTTTTTCCATCCCTCGCCGTGCTAGTGCAATAAAAGCATAGCTAGGAATTTCCCCCCTTATTTCTTCTATATCTACCATAATTAACATAAAAATTTGATTGAACTTATTTCTTATTATTATTTTTTAAAGCTTAATTATTTGAATATGGATATAGAATATATTTAACAATAAAATACCATTAAATATTACATGAAAAAAGTTCATATCATATATGGAACCCGCTATGGGGCAACTCAAGATACATCAGAGAAGATTTGTGACATTCTTACGACCAAAGAAATTGATGTTTCATTAACTAATCTCGAAGATAAAGAGGGATCTTTGAGTGATTTTGATGGTGTTCTTGTCGGAACAGGAATAAAAATGGGAATGTGGACAAAAAAAATTAAGAAGTTTATCAATAAACACAAAAAAGATCTTTCAAAAAGAAACTTCAAATTTGGATTTTTTGTAAATTGTGGTACGTCATCTCAGAAGGAGAAGATTAGTGAAGCGAAAGAGAGATATATCGATAAAAAAATGCAAAAGATTGGTTTGACATGTGATATTGCTGATGCATTTGGTCCAATCTATGATTTTTCAGAGACTTCAACCTGGAGTAATATTAATAAAAAACTAATGAGAAG
>JAEOTL010000382.1 GCA_016839845.1 Promethearchaeota archaeon | reverse complement strand
TAGAATATACTTTTAATCCGAGTATATCTTGAATTTTTCCAATATCTAATGCTTCTGGTAAATCCTGTTTATTCCCAATAATTGCTGTATGTGAATAGGGGGCATGTTCTTTAACCAATTCAATGAAGAATTTACTCTTTTCAACATTTTCAAGAGTAGAGTTTGTGATTATTAGGATGGCATCACTACCTAGTATAAAATCGTTCCATAAGTAACTAAATTGTTCTTGACCTGCGAAATCCCATAAGTGAAAGTAAAGTTTCCCAATTTTCACTGTCGATATCTTTCCCGTAATTGTGGGAATATGTACAGAGGGGATTTCATCAGCACATATCAATTTAGTAATAGTAGTTTTACCAACACCTGAAAATCCTACTAATGAAATTTTAGTCTTCAGATTTCTATGAGTCGCGTCTAGAAGAGGATCCAATATTTCCATCAGTACAGGGTCTAATTCTTCAAGGTCGTCACCAAAGGTCTCGAGGAATTCTCGTTTGAGCTTCTTTAGTTCCAGTTGAGTTCGTTCGATATCATCATTTACATCTGTAATAAACACGAACATCATACTATGATCATCTACTAACGAGAACACCACCCTATATTTAAAATAATCGTAACTTCTCAGATCTATTCCTTTTTCCATCTCATTGATTATTTCTTTATAGAGTTTCTGAAAATCTTCAATAGATATTGTTTTACCAAACACTTTACTATAAAGAACATGGTGACCTTTTAAAATATAAACTTGTCTCAACATAAATGATACCCTATTTCCCGGTAAATTTTGAATGGATTAAGATAAGCTTAATTATGATCGTGAAGAATGACTAGCTTAATGATCTTATTCCTTGATCCTCCAATCTAAATCTAATTATTTAAATTTTTAGAAAAAGGAATATATGAGATGAGTTTTTGATTAGGATTTTAATAACGACGTATCTAAATCTTATATATGGAATGTATTATGGGGGTGTAGTAAAGTAATATATAACTATTGATATGATATAAAAAATTAAATACCTACATTGGTATTTATTATAACAAAAACCCCTTTTTTAATTTAAAGAATTGAAATGTCCGAATCAAATGTGGAATATCAAGAATCTAATGGAGGTGGGGATTAAATGCCAATAGGATTAGTCGTTATGAAATGGGATGATAGAGCGGGTACTGAAATTATCTCTAGATATCCCGAAGAAATTGTATTAAATGAAAAGACTTTGATGCAAGTTTACAGCACTCATGAATACAGTGGGGAATCAGGGATGATAAGTTTAATGATTGGATCGCTAAATATTGCTTCTTATTACACAGGTCCTGAAAAGAACTTCTACATTCTATTATTACTAAACTTAGATGATGATCCCGATGCATTTGAAGAGGGTATGATTGATGTTTCTAGAATTATTTTACAAAATATTGAAGATAATGATTTTGTTCAAATGGTTCCTTCTCTCTTTCGTAGATTATCGGTTTATCCTACTCTGAGCAATGAACAGCGGTTAGCCTTGACATATCAAGATGAAATAAAACGCATGATAATAAAGCGCTTAAGGGATGAGGGGGTAGTTTCGAAGTCAGAATTAATGATATGGCTTAAAGACAGATACAAACAGGGATTTGTAGACGTGGACGGAGTTTTGATGGAATTAATCAAACGAGAAATAGTCAAAGAAGCATCGGTTAAAGGAATGCCTTCGGAATTGATTTTTCTAATAAAGGATGTTATTCTTATGCGAATGCCACCTGCAAAGATCCTAATAGATCCAGCAGATCGCGGTTTACCTCCCCAACTTGTTGAAAGTTATAAAAGTGATGTAAAACGATTTTTCCAGAATTATCAACCAACAGAAGGAGATAATCTTAGAGTATTAGATGCTCTTTCAAACCCACAAGTTTATGAAACCCTTCGGTTATTAAGAACATCCGTAGTAACTAAAAATGACTTGGAAAAGCTTCGAAAGAAAGGAGTGGAAGATCTCGACGATGTATTAAAAATACTCTGGGAAACTCAATTACTCCAAGTTTTCCAAGATGATAGAGGAAATGAGTATTATGCACTTCTTTCGGATTATTATTTAGATCTTATTTTTCCCAAATATCTAACAAATGTTATTAAAACGGTATATAACCAAAAATCGAAAGCTGATCAAGTTCTAATTGAATATCTTACTGTGCTTGAAAACACGTATATGAACTTGAAGGCAGCTAAAAAGCAAGCATCCAAAATAAAAAATTAATTTAATTTCTTTTTTTTTAAGGTTTTGTATTTATATCAAAATATTTTTGAAGTGATTAGCATTAATCTCAATTAAAGCATTTAACAATTTGATTTGATTTAACTTATGAAAGATGAAATATTTGATTCATGTGCGCAATATTTAGAAACCCCTGAGGCAATAGGTTTAGACGGTATAGATCTTGAAAAATACATAATAGCGAGTTATGTTATAAAACGACCCAAGGGGCAGAATGTTAATTATTTATCTAGATTTGCTGCGATTGAACAGTCTACTGGAACATGGATTAGAGTACCAGCTGAAACAGCAGAAGTGAGGAAACACCATGTCGCAAGAGTGCTTGGTGTCTATGAAATTCCTATGTATGAATATGGTATCCCAAAAGATATTAAAGAAAGGACATATTTCGTCCAGATAGGATTTCCAATATCAAACATTAAAGGAATGGGAATTCCTATGCTTCTTACCACTGTTATCGGTAATATAAGTATAACTCATGGCTTGAAATTAGTGGATCTCGCTTTTCCTAAAGCTTGGTTAGAAGAATTTAAGGGCCCTAAATTTGGTATTGATGGTCTTCGGAAGCTCTTGAATATACCAGAGCGTCCTCTTTTAAATAACATGGTAAAACCGTGTACGGGGCATACAGCAGAGGTTGCAGCTGATTTAGTTTATAAAGCTGCAGTTGGGGGTTGTGATGTTGTAAAAGATGATGAATTAATTTCGAATCCCGCATTTAATACACTTGAAGATAGAATTACTCAGGTAATGGAAGCCGTAG
>JAEOTL010000381.1 GCA_016839845.1 Promethearchaeota archaeon | reverse complement strand
GCACTTACATATAGGGAGTTTAATGAATGGGTTAACCGTTATACTCATTACTTTCTCTCAATAGGCCTAAAAAAAGGGGATGTTGTAGAATTGATGATGACCAATCGGCCAGAATATTTAATGATTCTCACCGCAATTGGAAAAATTGGGGCAATAACTTCATTGATTAATATTGATCTACGTGAGGTGAGTTTAACACACTGTTTGAAACTTACTCCTGGTAAAATTATTATAGTTGGTGAAAATTGTTTTAATACTTTTAATAAAGTTAAATCAGAGCTCGATCTCTCACAAGTCCTAAATCTCTGTTTTTTACCTGATCAGAACTTAATTTCTACTCCTGAAGGATTTATTGATCTTTCCCAAAAAGTCAAAAATTTACCCACTGAAAATCCATCAACAACCGCAAAAGTGAATGCTACTGATCCTATTACGTATATTTTTACATCAGGTACAACAGGATTCCCAAAAGCTACAATTTTTGTTCATGGGACTATGGTGACTTGTTATTATTTATTTGGGAGAGTGATATTAGATTTATCACCCGAGGATACTATGTACGTTTCACTTCCTCTTTTTCATTCGAATTCATTAGGAGCAGGTTGCGCATCGACTTTTGGTGGGGGATCGGCAATAGCATTGGCTCGTAAATTCAGTGTTAATATTTTCTGGGAAGATATTCGTAAAGTTAATGCCACATCTTTTAATTATATCGGGGAGGTGTGTCGATACCTATTGAATCAACCTGTTAAACCTGATGACTCAATTAATCCTGTAAAAATGGTTATTGGTGCAGGTCTTCGTCCAGAACTATGGAAGGATTTTAAAGAAAGATTCAATATCCCTAAAATTGCAGAGTATTACTCAGCAACCGAGGCTGTAGGGTCTTTTGCCAATTTTTTAAATTTCGATTGTACTGTAGGTTGTTGTATTAATTCGTACGCGATTGTCAGATATGATCATGATGAAGAAAAGCCTATAAGAAACAAGGAAGGATTTATGGAACGAGTCGATATTGGGGAATCTGGATTACTGTTGTTTGAACTTGGTCCGGCTGTATTCAGAGGATACACCGATAAAAAGGCAACTGAATCGAAAATATTTCATGATGTTCTCAAAGAAGGAGACAAATGGTTCAATACTGGAGATTTAATGCGAGATATCGGAAATAACCATGGGCAGTTTGTAGATCGTCTTGGGGATACTTTTCGTTGGAAAGGGCATAACATTTCAACAACCGAAGTAGAAAAAGTAATTAATAAGTTTGACCAAGTATTATTTTCAACCGTTTATGGGGTAAAAATACCCGGTACTGATGGTCGGGCGGGAATGGCCGCAATTGTACCGAGTACTCCCGTTGAGGATTTTAATTTAAAGGAACTTTATGATCTTTTAAAAAAAAATCTACCTGCTTATGGAGTTCCAATTTTTCTAAGACTTAAATCGGAATTGACAACTACAGCAACTTTTAAGCTTAAAAAAGTGAAACTAAAAAAGGAGGGTTTTGATCTTCGTAAAGTTGATGAACCCATGTATGTTCTTCTGCCTGGTGAGTCAGATTTTACGTCTTTGTTAAAGGATAATTATGAAAATATTCAAAAACAACGTTACAAATTTTAATTATTTTTTATTTATGAATCCCGGGATCCAAATATGGGTTTTTAGAGTAGATAATTTCCGTTTGTGTCTTTCGTAATTCTTCTAATAAAGCTTCTTCGGAGAATTCATTAATATTCATCAAAGTCCATCCATGAACTCCCCCACCAGCTAAGCCATCCGGTGTATGCATATCGGTTCCTGTAATCATGCCAATCTTGTTATTATTTTTAATACAAAAATCAAAAGACTCATAATCATACACATTTTCAGGCTTAGAATCATCATTAATAATTTCAATATAATCTATACCCCATTCTAATAATGTCTCACGAGAGGGATGATTTTTCATTTTAAATTCATATAAACTCCAAGGAATATGATCACAAACAACAATACCCTCTTGATCATGGGTTTTATTTATCATTTCAATCAGTAAATCATCTGTAGTTTTATAAGAAATCTTAGTTTTCCAATTCGAGAGCCCTAATAGATTTAAATGAATTCTATTGGTAGTTATTTCTATCCCACTTAAAATTAGGATCCCCTTTTCCACATATTCTTTTCTAACTTTATCAATTTTTTCCAAATGATGCATATTATTATGATCAGTTATGGCTATAGCATTAAAACCCATTGCTATATGCCATTCAACGTTTTGTTTAATTGTAAGTGCACCATCACTGAATACCGTATGTGAATGCTGATCAAAAACAATATTATACTTGGATTTATCATATCCAGGAGGAACATGAGGGACAGCGTCTTTCCAAGCTCTATCAGAATAAACCATATATATCAACGCCAAATTTCAAATCTATGATTTCTGATTCATTTTTAGGAGATTTTAAAAGTTGCCGTCAAAAGATCCTCCTTACGTGAAGAGGATCCAACGTATACAACATATTCTATTTTTTCTACAACCCATTCTTTCTTTTCTACATTATAATATGCCAAGTCCTTAGCTTTTAAATTTAAATTGATGGTTTTCATCTCACCTGGATTTAATAAAACTTTTGCAAAACCTTTAAGATCCTTAATAGGTCTATATACTGCAGGATTATTATATCCAACATACATCTGTACAACTTCTTCACCAGCTATAGTACCGATATTGGATACATCAATGTTAACTTGAAGTTTATCATCAATATTTATTGAATTTTTATCTAGTTTAAGGTTATTATATGAAAATGTTGTATAGCTTAACCCAAAACCAAAAGGATAGGCAGGTTCGTAGCCTTTTTTATCCATCAATTTGTATCCATGATAATACCCATATTCTATTTCTTTAATAGATGAGTCGAAGTAGGGAAGTTGATCTTCTGATTTAGGAAATACAGCGGGTAATTTGGCACTGGGATTAACATCACCGAAAATTATTTCTCCAAGTGCCGTTCCACCTTCCATTCCAGGATACCATAACATTAAGATTGCAGCTACTTTATCCTTCCACGGTTCAACGATTATAGGTCCTCCCCCTTCTAAGGCTACAATACATTTCTCATTGACTGAAGATATTGCAGATATTAGTTTTTCATCTTTTTCGTATAGTCTTAATGATTTTCTATCTCCCGTACGGTCTTTAGTTCCGGATCCCTCCCCCTCATCCATATGAGTATATCCTACTACAATAAGGGAGAGGTCTGAGCTTTTGGCTAATCCTTTAGCAACCTCAAGATCGTCTCCTTCACTAAATTTTATATTAATAGTATTTCCCACAGATTTTTTTATTCCTTCAAGTGGAGTTATTACATAGGGGGGGTAAACTCTACTACTACCATGATCCCCAATATTCGGGGTATTTGCTAACTTTCCAAAAATCGCAATCTGTTTAATTTCATTTCTTTTAAGTGGTAATATTGAATTTTGATTCTTTAAAAGTACTATACTCTTTCTCGCAGCTTCTAAGGCTAATTCGGTGTGTTCTTTACATGCTATTTTTTCAATATTATAGATTGCAGGATCTCCCTCATGTGCAAATTTTAATTTTTGTCTTAAAATTCTCAACACAGCTTCATCTATTAACCCTTCACTAAATTTTCCTTCATTCAAATATCCCATCATTTTATTCGGAGCCATTCGCCATTCGAAAGGCATTTCAATATCAACTCCCGCTTTAATAGCAAGAGCTCCATTTCGGATACCCCAACCAAAATCAGTAAGGACAAATCCTTTAAAATCCCAATCTTGTTTCAGTATATCTCTTAAAAGGTGCGGATTGTGACCACAATACTTGCCATTCACTTTATTATATGCACTCATGATGGAAGCTACATCCGCATCAACACACTTTTTAAAATGTGGAAGATAAACTTCTCTTAATGTCCTTTCATCGATGGATACGTCTAATTCAAATCTAGTATTTTCTATACTATTACATGCATAATGTTTAGCACATGCCATAATATGCTTCTGGATTCCTCTTAAGAGAGCAACACCAAAAGCTCCAAGGTGATGTGTGTCTTCCCCGTATGTTTCTTGGGCTCTTCCCCAAGCGGGGTGTCTTAATAAGTTAATACAAACACCACCAAAATAATTAGATCCATGTGATTTTGCTTCAATTCCTATTATATTCCCTATTTTTTCTTCTAATTCTACATCCCATGAAGCACCTCTCGCCATAGATACAGGAAAACAAGTTGAATTTCCTATAACAACTCCTCTTGGTCCATCAGAAAACAGAACTCCAGGTATTCCAAGTTTTTTATCCTCTCCTGCGGGGATAGGTTCAGCATTATATCTTTTCTGCATTTTTGGTCCGCCTTCAGTTAAAGTCCAATCAGCAACCATCTGGTTCATTTTTTCCTCCAGAGTCATTATAGAAAGTATTTCTTTTGCTTTTTCCTCAATTTGACTTTTGTTTAAACCATTTAATTCTTCCCATTTCACCGATCTTTCTGACTTCTCTGACATCCTCACACCACTTCTTTGATTATTATTATATATTCGAGATCTTAATCTTACTTATTAATGATTTTTCATAAAATTTTCTACTTCTTGACGATTAGGAATATTCATGGCCCCTTTTTTTGTAATTTTTAAAGCTGAAACTGCATTAGCGAAATAAGGAATCTGATTGAGGGGCATTTTAGTTAATAAACCCGTTATAAGCCCGGCAGCGTAAGCATCACCAGCCCCAGTTGTATCTATTACATCAACTTTATACGCGGGAGCAGAATGTATCTCACCTTTCGTAAAAATAGTCGATCCTTCCGCTCCACGTGTAACACCGATAATAGATGGCCCTAAATCTGAAATGGCTTCGAGAGCGCTTTCACCTTTTTCTCCTGTAATGAATTCTGCTTCTGATATGGACGGTAAAAAAACATCCGTATCCTTTAAAGCTCTAAAGATATGTTCTCTAGGATCCTTGAAGTGCCATAAATCTTCTCGTAGGTTTGGATCGCAAGCTACTTGTAAACCATGCTTTTTCGCATATTTTATAGCACGAAAAATTGCGCTTCGTGCAGGTTCATCCGCCATTGATACTGTCCCGTACATCAGCAATTTGGCGGATTTAATATAATCCTCGTTTACTTCTTCTGCTTTTAACATTATATCTGCACATGGCGATCTGTAAAATGTAAAACTCGGAGATCTGTTTTCATCTAACCCAACAAATGCAAGAGCGGTATTATATTCTTTAGTAACCCGAATTTGGCTGATGTCTACCTCCTTTTCTTTAAGGCTACTTAATAAAAAATCACCAAAGAAATCATTCCCAACTTTAGTGATTAATCCAGAGTTTAATCCTAAACACTTAACTCCTACAGCAAAATTAGCTGGGGCACCTCCTGCAAATCGATTAAAAGTAGTTTGGTCCTTTAAGGGGAGGCTATATCCCTCCGCTATTAAATCAATCAATAACTCTCCGATTGCTATGACATCCGCCATTTAAGTATACACTTCCTTTATTAAATTTAAGAATTCCTCAGAATCCATATAAGCTCATCTAACTTTTAAGATTTCCCCCTCATTTCTTAAGAAGGACATACACTTGTAGCTTCATTATCTAGTATTGCCGTAAACTGACGCTTGGTTACTATTTCAAATAGCTTCATTCCTCTTGGATCACTCCTATCCAACCGGGCATAGCCTAAAACAGGGATATATGCATAACACATTAAAGATCTTAGGTAGAATTCCCAGGCTTCATCAAAATCATAACCTGTTATCCCATTTCTCTCTAACTGCTTAACATAAAATTTTACCATATCTTTTTCAATTTTCCTTCTTAAATCAATTGGTATACTCTGAGCTAGCATATAAGCAACATCTAATATTCCCCCATTAACTGTAGCTGAACCCCAATCATAAACAATTATTGGATTTTCTTTATCCTCCGTATCGAAAAATAAGTTATCCACTCGAAAATCGAAATGAGCTATTGTCAAATTCTCATCGGGAACATCATTGACCATCCAAGAATAATTTTCATAAATAACTTCCCCAGCTTTTCTTCCACCCTCGGGTAAAAATCCTTGAAATTCTTGAGACTTAATTGAAATATCCCAATCATTTTGGTATGTTTTGACTAAAAGATTTGAGATTTCATCTCTAGGTTTAGGGATCCAATCAATTGTGAACATTTCTGGAGAATCCCACCATCTTGTATGAAAATCTGCAATGGATTTAATGACTATCCTAGTTTGCTCTTCGTTTAAACCCTCTATCTGATCAACTTGTCTATAGCAAGAGCAATCTTCAAGAATAAGAATAGATTTCTTTGTATCTACTTCATAATCTTGATAGATAAGCCCAGGAACGCGTATAGGACTCTTTGGTGCTATTTCGGTATAAAATCTTATCTCCTTCTCATAAAGATTATACTCTAAAGCAACAGCTAAAGCAGTTCTAAACGTGGTAGGCATTTTAACAATCATAGTTTTCGGGAGATCCTTGGATTCTTTATCATAGGTCACTGTTAATCGTGCCATATCACTAACAAATCCTTCCCCTGCTCCCCAAGGCTCTCGTGAAATTGATTCAATATTTATATCCTCAAGATAATTTGTATTATGAAGAACTTCGTTCAACCATTCTGCCGTTATTCTCTTAGTTCTTTTTGGTATCATTTTTTCTCAAATTTCTTCCTTAATTATTTACTAGGTTCAACCTAAATGTTTAAAATCTTTTTGATTTCTAGTAAAAATGTGTTAGAGTAATCCATATTTTTCTTGCATAGCATGGATAAATGCGACACCTTCTTTAATTAAGTCATCTCCGCTTGGAGCGAGTTGACGCCAAACCCAAGTATTCATATTATCAGTCATATCGACAAAACTTTCAAGAGCGGCATATCCTTGATAATTAATTTCTGAAAGTGCTTTAAAGATACCATCCCAATCTACTAAACCTGTACCCGGGATACCACGATCGTTTTCACATAAATGATAATGAATAAGTTTATCCCCCGCAAGCCTAGTAGCATGATAAAAGCTCTTCTCTTCGATATTCATATGGTATGTATCGAGATGGATTCTCATATTATCTTCACCAATCATGTTTATTAGTTTTAATGCTTGTTCGCATGTGTTTATCAAGTATGTCTCATATCGATTCACAGGCTCGAGAGCGATGGTAACTCCCAAAGATTTTGCTAATCGTGCAACTTCCTTTAAGCATGCGGCAGAATTTTTCCATGTGTTTTCAGTAGGTCTATCCCTTGTGTTTTTCGCATGTTGGGAATAAACTACTCCTGAAAGACTTGTACCTCCAACATCATGAGTCGCTTTTGCACACTCTTTTAGATATTCTATACCTCTATTTCGAACATCAGGATTATCACTAGTGAAATCTGTATCCACTGTCAATACAGTTGATGTCACTACATCTAACCCAATAGTTTTCAATCGCTCCGATATAGCATCAACATCAAAATCCTCTAAAACCATTAACGGAATTTCTATGAAATCTAATCCTAAATTCTTGGCTCTATCAATCAGATCAAGAGATTCATTACTCCATTGCGAGCAATATGCATACGCATGAATTCCTAATTTCATAATATATGACTATTAGCTTTTTATAAAATATAAGTTTTGGAATATAGAACTAATATTATACTGTTATAAGATTTATTTCATTCATCAGTATTTAGTTTTCCTTAACAGTTTATTACCCCAAAAATTAAATTTTAAGAACAATTTTAATCAATTGATATACTAAGATTTTTGATCATATTAAAGGACGAAGACATATGAGCTCTCAGAAAAGAGATTACTATGAAGTTCTAGGGGTAAGCAAGGACGCGTCTCTAAACGATATTAAGCTAGCTTATCGTAGATTAGCTCGAAAACATCATCCAGATCTAAATAAAAATGATCCAGAAGCAAAAAGTAAATTTATCGAGCTCCAAGAAGCTTATGAAGTGTTAAGCGACGAGAACAAAAGAAGAAATTATGATCGCTACGGTCATAGTGGTGTACAAATTGATATGAGTGACATCTTTTCAGGTGGGATCCCTGGAATTGATGAACTTTTCAAGAGTATATTTGGCGAATTTAGTCCATTTGGGGGATTTGATAGTTTTGGTGGATTTGGATCTCGATCTAGGAGGAGATCTGCACCACGCAGAGAAGTTGGGCAAGACATTGAGGATCGTATCGAAATCAGCTTCGAAGAGGCTATGTTTGGGATAAAGAAAGATATTCCCATTGAAAGATACACCCCTTGTGATACTTGCGAAGGTACTGGGGCAGAGGATCCTTCAAGTATAACAACTTGTCCAGAATGTCAAGGGACGGGGAGAATTCGGAAGATGTCTCAATCTGGGTTTGGAACGATAATACGAGAATCAGGATGCTATACTTGCAATGGTACTGGCCAAGTAATTGAAAAGAAATGCAAAGTATGCGATGGTAAAAAAGTAGTTCCTGAAGAAAAAGTGATTCATGTTACTATCCCCCCCGGTATTGAAGATGGTGTTCATTTAAAAGTACAAGGCGCCGGCCATGTGCCCTCTGTTAACGCTATTCCTGGTGATCTCTATTTAGGGATTAGAGTTGAATATAATGGGAGATTTCTCCGAAAAGGAAATGATTTATACACCCCTTATGATCTTGATATAGTAACTGCGACAATTGGTGGGAAGATTACTGTACCTACTTTAGACTATAAAGAAAATAAAATTAAAGAAAAAGAACTCTCAATTCCACCGGGAACACAACCTGGAACAGAATTTAGGATAAAAAATCGAGGAGTTTCATATATGCGTGGTAGAGGAAGAGGAGACCAATATGTAATTGTGAATATTGAAATCCCTACCAAGATTTCTGACAAACAAAAAGATTTATTGATAAAATTTCAGGAAATGAATGAAAAATGAAATCATAGATGGATATTAAGCCACTCTATTAAATCCTTAAATACTTCGTCACGATTGATTTCGTTAAAAATTTCATGTCTAGCATTCTCATAGAATATTGAGGTTAACTCGCTCAACCCATATTTCGTTAATCGTTTTATCATTGCTTTCACGCCCAAAGACTTAGTTCCTATAGGATCTAAAGATCCGGAAATAAACAGAATTGGCAAATTCTTCGGGATTTTTTGCTCATTTTGGTTCTTATAAATTTTTTCAAAACCTTTAAGAAATTCCAACCATAATGTAGCAGGCGGAACGAAGCCACACCATGGATCATCAATGTACTTTTGAACTTCTGCTTTGTCTCTACTAAGCCATTCAAAACCAGTTGCTTCTTCATCTTTATCCCAAAGATTGTTATTTGATTTGAAGTTCATATCATACATCTTTTGACTAGGCTCAGTAGGACCTCGCTTTTTAATTTCGCTCTTTAGCAAAATTTTCCCCGCTGTAATTACTAACCTTCTTACTTTACCATTAGTACCGCTTAACACACACCCTTTAAGTTCGTTTCCCCATTCTTGAATATAATCTTGGGCAGTAAATGCGCCCCAAGAATGTCCCAATAAAAACAATGGGAGGTCAGGGTGTTCCTTCTTTATAATTTCTGAAAGCTCATGAACATCATTCACTACACCTCTCCAGCCATTAGCACCTAAAACACCAGCATGACCTTCGAGGGTTGCTTCAGTCAAATCACCAGCAGTAAGTCCATGACCACGTTGATCATTCGCATAACATGCATATCCTTCATTGCATAACACTTCTGCTACTCGAGTATATCTCTTAGAATGTTCAGCTAATCCATGGATAATTTGTACAACAGCTTTAGGTGCTGTTTCGGGTTCCCACTTGTACACAAAAATCTCGATATTATCTTGATCTTTAAAGGTAAATGTAGAACTCTTCATAATGATTCTTTATTGTAGAATTTTTTTATTAGTATATTCTTCAATAATATAACTAAATTTAAAATTTTCATTATTCACTAGTTAAAGATTCATTTTGTCTTTTTAATAATATAAAATAGTCAGCATTATAACTTTTCCATAATTTTCTAAAAACATGAGAAAGGTTCAATTAAGCAAGACAGGTGAGACTATCCCCGTTCTTGGACAGGGAACATGGGGTATCAAAACCCGGGGAAATAAAGCCCATTATGAAAGATGGAAGCAATCGCTACGGCGGGGTATTGAACTTGGGATGACTCACATTGATACGGCAGAAATCTATGGTGCAGGTACTTCAGAGAGGATTGTAGGAGAAGTTATTGCAGAATATGAGAGAGATGATCTATTTATAGTAAGTAAGTTATTTCCAAGACATGTCGGGATAAAATCCATGAAAAATGCGTGTAATAAGAGTTTAAAAAGACTTGGAGTTAAATACTTGGATTTGTACTTAGTCCACTTTCCCTCCTTTATATCTCCTAAAATTGAAAAGCATATGAGAATAATGGAAGAACTTCTAAATGAAGGAAAAACGCGCTATATAGGAGTAAGTAATTATTCAGTAGAACAATTTAAAGAAGGACAGCAAACTCTTAAAAAAACAGAATTAGTGACCAATCAACTACAAGCAAGTATAACTAAACAAAAGCATATTCATGATTCATTGCCTTTCTATCAAAACGAAGGAGTCACAGTGACAGCCTACAGCCCTCTAGGTCATAGGGGATATAAAAATTTAACTGGAGAGATCAGATCAACTTTAGAACAATTGATGAAAACTCATAATGCAACAATTCAACAAATTGCAATAGCATGGCTCATAAATCATAAAAACATGATAACAATCCCGAAAGCTTCTCAAATAAAACACTTAGAAGCAAATACAAAAGCAGCGAAGATAGAAATTTCACAAGAAGAGCTTTCGCTATTATATCGTGTTTAATAATTTAAACGTTTTATCTACTCTTGGGGATGTCCTAGGACAAAATTTTTAAAGCTTACTCAATTTTCACTTTGATAAATAGTAGGATGGTGAAGATATATTGAATGATTGTAATCAAGATGAACGAAAAAATACGTGTCAATGTACTTATGATTGTCATAGGAGAGGAAAATGTTGTGAATGCTTAGAGCATCACCTTTCTATGAATCAACTCCCTGGTTGTGCTTTTGCTAAAATTTCGAAACAAGCAGAGAAGTCCTATAATCGAGATTTTGAGTATTTCGCAAAATTAGTCTTAGAAAACTAGATTACAAATAGAAAAATTTCCCTTTCAAGTTATTAAAAACTTTCTTTTTTT
>JAEOTL010000380.1 GCA_016839845.1 Promethearchaeota archaeon | reverse complement strand
TGAAGACCCGATGTTCCAAGGACTTATCTTAATGTTTAACCCTGAATTTAAAAAAGAGAATTTTACAGGATTTAAAGAGACTTTGGAAATTTTAAGAAACTATCCTCCCTGCCCAGGTTGTCAAGATAGAACAGATTGTGTGATTAATCAATGTGCTAAAGAAAAGAACGTTACAATATGTGGTGAATGTGAATTCTTTGATTTAGTAGCAGGAATATGTAATTCAGTTCCAGAACAACCTAATTCGCCTATGATGCCACCTGCTCCAGTTTTTTTCCAAATCCTTTCAAAAAGATATAAAAACTGGAATATAGAGAATTTTAATGCACTTAAGAAAGGGGAAAAAGATAAAATCAATTCAAAAATAGAAAAAATGATAAAAGAGGGAAAATCCAGCAGGGATCTTATCGATTTTTCTGTAAACCTATTTGAGGCAAGGAAATAATTCAATAAAAGCAAGGAGATCTAATATATATGGATATTGCTATTGATTCAAGTGACCTTCAAGACAAAATAAATAACGAAGTAGAATGGATTAAACTACTTCCTAAAGATCCAAGAAAATTCCTTATTGAGTCTGAAGAATCATTTTCAGTCTATCGAACAATAACTGATCTATTTGATTTACCTCTCGATCATCCTGAAGTTAAAATAGCTCATAGTAATGTATTAGAAGATCCTCATGTTAATTTTCTATTAGATAACCTTTCAGATTGGGAAAAAGATCTTACAAAAGCACACAATAAAGCAGATTATCTCCCTAATCAGTTATGGTTATTATTAGATTGGGGTGTAAAACCAGAAGATGATAATCGGATGCAAAGCGCAATTGATAAAATATTATCACATCAAGATGAAGATAATGGACAATTCCTTGCATATATTGAAGCGTATGATCGGAAAACAAAGAATAAATATCCAATGTGGTCAAGTGCATTATGTGATCATAACATTATAGTATCTGTACTATTGTTAGCAGGATTAGAGAATGATAAGCGTGTTCAATTCGGGGTTAAAAGAATGAACGAGTTACTGAAAGATACGACTCAAGGAAAAGGGTGGAAATGTGAACCGTGGCTTTATTACAAGCGTCGAGGGCCAGGTAGAGTAAATGATGCTTGTCCTATGATTATTGCTGATGCATTAAGAGGGTATTGGGTGCTCTCTCAAGATAAATGGCCTGAAGGTCTAATTGCATCGGGATTAACATTATTGAATTGCTGGAGTAATAGATCTGAAGAAAAACCTTATATGTTTGGCCATGGTAAGAAATTTCGTTTACCCAGAGCTCCTTTTTTTTGGTATAATATCGGCACGATTTTAGATTGTACCAGACATTATCCTGCATTGGTGAAAACACAAGCATTTCGAGAATTAGCTGCAGTTAGCTTATTAAATTTTTCTACGGAGGGTGTTTTTATTCCTCAAACAGTCTATCTGTATTTTAAGGAGTATTCTTTTGGGCAGAAAAAAGAGCCTTCTCCTTGGATGACTTTATTTCTTTCTCGCATTTACAAAAATGCGGTTGAATTTGATCCAAAATTCATAGAAAACGTAAATATTATTGACGGAAGTAGCTTAAAAGGTTCTAAAGGGGGTCCAAAAACTAAGAAATAACTTTAGATTTACATATGTTGTGATTCTTTTTGACAAATCGGACAAAAAAAACTACGTCTTCCCGAAATGTCAAGAAAACTTAATTCACTATTACAAATTGGGCAGAATTCTTCCTTCTTACGATGGGGAATAATGAAATTGTTTGGATAAACGCTGAGATCACCCTTTTTTTCAATACCATATTGTAGAACATCTTTAATATTAGTATATAACTCTTTTACTTTTTCATCATCTATCTGGTCCAATTTAGATTTAGGGTGTAATTTTGTTCGGAACAGTATTTCATCAGAATAAAGATTTCCAATTCCTGCGACCAAACTTTGATTTAGTAAAGCATTTTTTGCAATAGCAGTTCTTCTTTTTAAAGCACCTTGGAAATCCTCAAAGCTCATTTTATACGCATCAGGTCCTAATTTTTTCTTCTCAATAAAGTCTTCTATACTTTCGGCAATGTCAAGTTTTCCAAACATTCTAAGTGAAATGTACGCTAAATTATAGCCATTTTCAAATTGAAATATAACCTTACTATATGGAGGGTCATCCTCTTTTTTTGAATAATATTCTAAATCTCCAGTCATACCAAAGTGCATAATGAGATAATTTGGCTTGAGATGCACAAAAAGATGCTTTCCATGGCGTATAGTTGATTCAAATTGTTTATTTATAATTTTTTTTTTACAGAAGTTTTCAGTGGTATTTAAAACCCGGTTGTCATTAATTTTAACTTTAGTAATAAGTTGCCCTAAAGAAGTTTTGTCGAAATATTGCTTAAAAGTTTCTACTTCTGGAAGTTCTGGCATAATATTTAGAAGATCAGATAGATTAAAGACTATATAATTCTGTTGTAAGATATCTTTCTCCAGTATCACAAATTATTACTACAATATTTTCCCCTTTCTCAAAATCTTTTGAAGCTTCATTTATAGCAGCCCAAGCATTTGCTCCAGAAGATATTCCTGCAAAAATTCCTTCCATATGTGCTAATTTTCTTGCGGTATCTAAAGCGTCTTTATAGTCTACTTTTATAACTTTATCAAATACCTCTCTATTTAACACATCTGGAATGAATCCCGCTCCAATTCCTTGTATTTTATGAGGTCCCGGATTTCCTCCAGATAAAACAGGGGAATCTTTAGGCTCTACAGCATAGACTCTTAGTCGTGCACCAACCCTATCCTTTAAAATCTCACCAACACCAGTAATTGTTCCACCAGTTCCAATACCCGCTACAAATCCATCAACTTGACCTGCTAAATCATTAAAAATTTCCTTAGCTGTCGTTCTTCGATGGATATCTGGATTAGCTAAATTTTTAAATTGTTGAGGAATAAAAACATTACCTCTCTCATTTGATAAGTCTTCAGCTTTCTTAATAGCAGCTTTCATACCTCCAGATGCAGGAGTTAATTCGATATCTGCTCCATAAGCTTTTAATATCTGGCATCTTTCCACAGACATACTATCAGGCATAGTAAGAATTAATTTATATCCCTTTGCAGCACAAACTAGTGCTAACCCGATTCCTGTATTTCCAGATGTTGGTTCTATAATAGTAGTATCTTGAGAGAGCAATCCTTCTTTCTCCGCTTTTTCTATCATAGACATTGCAATTCTGTCTTTCACACTACCTCCCGGATTAAAATACTCTAATTTTGCATAAACGGAAGGCTCGATATTTTCAGCAATCTTATTAAGTTTGACGAGTGGTGTTTTTCCTATGGTTTCTATTATATTCTTATACGTTCCCATACACTAAATTCCCTCCCCGTACTCTCCATAATAAATTTCAATATCATCTTTTTTCCTTTCTTTTTCACCAAGAATTCTATTCTCTAATTCTTTTATTCTATTATCTAAAGTTTTTATTGTAAGAGTGAGAGGATCAGGTAAATCTCCATGACGTAAATCTATTTTATCAATTTTACCACCCTCTCTTGAAACAACTTTGCCTGGTACGCCTACCACTACTGAATTTGGTGGTACATCGGTCACCACAACAGAATTCGCCCCAATTTTCACATTGTCTCCAACTTTAACAGGTCCTAGTATTTTTGCTCCAGTACCTATAACAATGTTATCACCTAGGGTAGGATGCCTTTTCACGGGGGCAATATTAGTACCTCCTAACACTACTCCTGAAAAAATCGTTACATTGTTTCCAATTTCTGTAGTTTCACCAATAACACAGCCTGTTCCGTGGTCTATAAAGAAATCACTTCCGATTTCGGCTCCAGGATGGATTTCTATCCCCGTTAGTTCTCGTGCAATCTCCGATATATATCTAGGGATAAAAGGCATTCCAATCTTCCAAAAAAAATGTGCGATACGATATAAAAGAATCGCTCTTATCCCCGGATAAGTTGTTAATACCTCAATAAGAGATTTTGCCGCGGGATCTTTGTAAAAAGCAACTT
>JAEOTL010000121.1 GCA_016839845.1 Promethearchaeota archaeon | reverse complement strand
CATCCTTCCATTGCTTCTTCTGAGTCAATTTTAAGACCTAAATCCTCCACAAGGGATACACAACTATCATATGACGGCTTCGGTGGTTGTTGAATCATGAAATAAATGTTCGTGGTGTTGTGTAGAAAATCAAAAGCAAATAAAGCGAAATCTGTTAACCCATGTTTAATAAAGTAGTCCCTATAATTTTTAATGCTTTCTGGGGCTGATTTTAGAGTGAAAAGTGGTTCAATCGATCCAGGAACAACAAATGGCCAGATTTTTGATAATCCGGTGCTAGCATCGACGTCCACCCCATATCCCATCATCTGAAATGTATCCATAACCTCTTTAAACAAATCATGAATAGGGTGGTCATCTATCTTAATTAATCCCTCATTAACAGCATGAGTATACGGATCAGGATTGTGGGGCATAAAAAATTCCACATATCGTAGTGCTACATCTCTACGTTCAACAGGTTTTGTAGTAGTCCTAATTGAAACGGGAGCTCCAGTAAAAAATTCCTTGTATGCATCGAAAACATTCCTTGCAGCGGTCTCATTAAAATTTACTCCCGTAATATCACAGATTTTTGCAAAATCCTTGATCATTTGTTCCAAATCAGTTGAACACTTGAAATTTGATTCAACCTTAGGTAAATATAAGTTATAATTGACGTTTAATGTCTTAAGATCCTCAATCATAGTTGGTTGAAATGCATTTGGTGTTATCTCAAATAGAGCTACGATAAGATCAATTTCAGCTACCATTTTACCATTTCTTTGTTCACATTTAATTTCAGCTTTTTGGAAGAGTTCAGGCTTAATTACGGGCCTTACCATTTCTGGTATCCTTAAAACTATATCATCATAAAGTTTCTTAACTTCTGGTTGCCATTCCATTTTCTAATTACCTTTTTTTATAATTTCTTTTTCATTTCTGATATAACGCAAATTGGATTTGACTCATTTCAGCAAATCCATCTGGATTATTGAAGCCTAATCCAGGCATCATCCATCTTGGATTAGATTCACCATATTCTCTTACTACCTGGAAAAGGTCTACTTCTTTAATTTTAGGTGAGATATAAAACAATGGTTTTAATAGATTCTCTCCTTTTTGTATTATTCCATCTTGCTCAGCAATTAGCTGAAGCGGAGTATGAGGATAAATTCTCATCCCAATGAAAATGATCATATCTCCATCTCCTTGCCAAAGGTTTCCTTTGTAGCTTTTAATAGTCTCCAGTCTATTAAAAGAAGCTCGAACGGTCTCAAGAGTCTCCCCAGGACCCCCAACAATGATGTGGATTAATTGTTCAATTTTTAATTCAATACATTTTTGTGATGTAAGGAGAGACTCATCAGGGGAGCGATTTTTATTCATATTTTGCAACATTTCTTCTGAAAGTGACTCAATTCCCGTTGCTAAGTGTGTTGCTCCACTTTCTTTCATGAGGGGCATTAAATCAAGGAAATCTTTATTAGGGACATAATTAGCTCCCCACATGACATCTATATTCTGTTTTATAATAGCATTACATGTATCCTTCAAATGGTTATAATTTAAATTTAAAACGCTATCTACGATAAACACATTTTTGATCCCATAATTATCAACCATCATTTCTAGTTCTTCAGCAATATTCTCAGGAGACCGGAAGCGAGGGTTAGGACCTTCAATATAGCGATAACTACAGTAAATACAGTTCATAGGACATCCCCGTTTAGTTTGAATATTACCCCAAAATGGTCCAGGCTTTTTCATTGGATCTATACAGTATGCATCGTTATTCAATAATTCACGAATTGGATAAGGTAGGTTATCTAGATTCTCAACATGCCAAGGAGGTCGTTGATGATAATTTCCATCCCCATCAAGAAAACAAATCCCCTTTCCAATTTTTCGAGGATCATCCTTTTTTTCAAGATATTTCAAAATTTCTGCAAAAGCATACTCACCTTCCCCAACAACGCCAATATCATGATTAAGATCTCGTAGGATTTCTTCTGAGAAGATTGAAAATCCTGCACCGCCCAAAATAATCGGTACATTGGGTTCAACCAGTTCTTTAATGTATAATATAATATTTTTCACGGGGAGGTAAAAAAATAAATTCCCTGGGTAAGTTGTAGAATCAACATTCCGAATTGATACCCCAATCACTTGAGGATCGAAGGATGATATTGCTTTTGCTATATCTCTCTTAGAATCACTACTGAGAGTTAAATCAAGCAACTTAACATCATGTCCCTGATTTATTAAATATGATGCAAGATATGCTTCTCCGATAGGCGGAACCATTACATGTACTATCTCCCTGCTGCCGGAAAATATCAACACTCGCATTATTCTCACTACGTGTACAGTTTAATATATAGGGTTATTCTATTAATTCAATCTCTTTTTTATTAAGATCATCATGTTCGTGGTCATTCTCATGCCAGCAAAATGGAAAGGAACCGAAAAAGTCTCCGGTAATATATTCTGCTGTTACTCGACATCCTCCTCCACAATACTGGAGATGATGGCAAGAAGCACATTTTCCATTTATCTTTTTTCTGTCGCGAATATCCTTATAAAGCTGAGAAATGAGTACATCCTCAAAGTTATCTTTTAATGCATTACCGAGAGTTAATGTTGTAGGATATCCTGCAGGGTAAATTGTTCCATCTATACCAACACCCATCATTGTTCTACACGCTAAACAGCCTACACCCCATTCAATAGCAGCCATTTCTTTATCGTTTTTGGGTTGTTCCATAAATGGAACCATATCATAAATTTCATATGCAGGTAGAGTGCCAGCCTGACCGTTTCTTATAGTTTCAATGGCATGCTTATACTTAAAATCATACATTTTTTTATATTCTTCCGAATCAAGGCCAATTTCACCCCAGAATTCAGCTGCCCGGTTCTGCTTCACTACACATCTAAAATATGGTTGTGATCCCCACTCTTCGGATACTTCTTTAAGTTCTTCTAATTCATCAACATTTTGTTTCATAACTGTGATAGAAGAACATACAAAAATACCATATTTCAAGCAGAGATCAATTGCTTTTTTAGCATATTCTAATGAATTGGGGAACCCGCGAATTTCATCATTTTTCTCAGGATCGACACTATCAAAGCTAATAAAAATATGACTAATGTTGTTTTCTTTACACATTTTGGCAAATTTATCATCGAAACTGACGCCATTGGTAATAAGAGCATGTATATAGTCTTTATCTTTGCAAAATTTCATAATTTTCCCAATATCTTTACGTAAGGTAGGTTCTCCTCCGAACCAAACGAAACAGGCGTTTCTTCCTTGTTTTCTCAAACCCGTTTCAACATTCTCAATGATTTGGCACCATTGTTCAGCAGTTAATTCTGGACGGGGTATGAGATCATCAGCAGCACAGTGAAGACATTTTTGGTTGCATTTATCGGTTAGATACATAGCAAAATGAATATTTCCAGGTTGAAAACCACGCTCTATTTTCTGCCAAGAAACTTTAAGTCGATCCTTTATATCTTTTAGCTCTATATACCTTTCAACATCAATACCCAATGATGTTAAATCTTCAACCATGATGGGTTTGAATGCTTCAGGGATAATATCAAAAATACCCATAATTACATCAGCATCATTAATATATGCACCATTTCTTTCAAGACACCTTTTTTCTGCCGCTTCGATAATTAAAGGCTCCACTGAGGGACGAAATCCTTGAGGCATTTGTTCTCCTATTCTTCCAAACAAAACTTTTGTCTCTTTTTCCCAATCCATATTTATTCGCCTTTAAACACAATCTTCATGTTTGTGATCATCTTCATGCCAGCAGAACGGAAGAGCTGCCAAAAAATCACCAGTTTCATTTTCAGCATGGACCCGACAACCACCACCACACATTTCAAGGTGATGACACGTTGAACATTTCCCTTTTATTTTTCTATCCCTAATAGCTTTGAACATCTCAGTTTCCATAATATCCCCAAAATTCTGTTCTAAAACATTACCTAAAGTTAATTGAGACGGATAATCACAAGGGAAGAAATCGCCATTAACATCAATACCCGAAACTGAACGACAAGCTTGACAACCAACACCCCATTCTAACGCTGCTTTTTCCTCTAATGTACGAGGGCATTCCATAAAAGGGACCATATCGTAAGTATATACCTTGTTTAGGAAGGATGCTTCACCACTTCTAACCGCATCAACAACATGTTTGAACTTAAAATCATAGAAATTTCTAAATTGCTCGTAATCCAAACCAATATCCTCCCAATTCTTCTCAGCAGTTCGTTGCTTAATGACTGCTCTGAAATATGGTAAGGCACCCATTGAAGCCAATTTATCTTGAATTTGTGTAAGTTCATCAAAATTTTCTTGTTGAACTGTGGCTGTACAAATAACTAAATGCCCATAATCTAATGCTAATTGGATAGCTTTTTCTGCTGCTTCTTTAGCCTTAGGATATCCTCGTATTTTTGCAGCACGCTCAGAGTATACACTATCATAACTGATAAAAACATGATGCATCTTAACATCTGCACAAAGTTTGGCTAATTCCTCATTGAATAATATTCCATTTGTTGAAATAGCTTGAAAATATCCTTTTTCACCTGTGTATTGAATTAATTCCTTAATATCTTTACGAAGAGTTGGTTCTCCACCAAACCAAATATAGCACCCTCGACGATCTTGTTTTCGTAACGTCTGCTCTACATTTTCTAGAATTTGAATCCATTGTTCCGTGGATAGTTCTGGTCGTTTACCCATTAATTCAGCTGCACAATGGACACATTTTTGGTTGCATCGATCTGTAAGATACATTGTAAAATGATGCACTCCAGGGGCCCAAGCGCCACCAACTTCATCCCATGTTCGGGCATATGCTTTTCGGGCTTCAGATATTCTAACATAGTGGTCTGTGTCAATCCCTAATTTTGTTAAGTCTTGAACTACAGTTGGTTGAAATGCTGCAGGTGTTATTTCAAATAACGAGGAAAGTAAGTCATCTTTGCTAATATAACCCGAATTCCGGAGTCTGGCGGTTTTTTCAGCTGCTTCATGCCACATTGGTTTAATTGATGTTCGAAACATTTCAGGAGTTTGTTCCATTATAAGATCAAACAATTCTTTTATTTCTTTTTTCCATTCCATATTATTCACTTTTTTTTGAAATTTTATTGATAATTGATAAATTTTGAAATATAATTTGCAGGATTTCTGCAAAGTTTACCCCCCCATTTGAATTAAAGAAGTAGTAGTTATTTTTGGGAGGAAGATGATTATTGTGGAAATTTGTTACCATTAAATTTTGAAGAATTGAAAAGTAAAAAGTATTTAAAAACAAGTTAGGATGCTTATTTAATGATGAATGATATATTATAGGCAAAGAGCATTCAGGATTAACTAAATACTTTGTTTTGCTAATGTGAGTACTTTCTTCTTTAAATAGGGAATTCAATTTGAAATGAATTTCGGATTTAAAATCTTGAACTTCTTCTTCAAATAAATCATCAGGTTCATTATTGAATCGAAATATTAAATTTAATTTAGGGATTCTTGAGTTCTGATTGTCCTCAGATTCAAGAAAGTAAATATTTAGATACTGAAAATCAAAATAATCTTTTTTTAAACATACGTTCACATAGTAGGTGTATCCGCTTCGTTCAAGAATACCAATTATATTTACTATTATAATGAGGTCTATTAAATGCCCTGTTGAAAACTTAAAGATTATATTACTATAGGGAAGAAAAGGAAAGAAGAGCGAATATCCGGAGGTAAAGTAGTCATTAATGAGGAAATTTACTGATGAGATGTCTCTTAGCAAAACATAAATAATCGTAATGGGAATGCATGTAAAAAAGAATACAATGATCAAGAGTTTTTTCAAAATTTCGAGCTTTTGAGTACCATGCATGATTCCTAGTATTTGTTAAGATGTTTTATCTTTCAATCGCTATCTCAAATTACTATATTCTTAATTATAAACTGAAATTATATTTAAAAATTACGATTAACAGTTGTAAACGTTTAAACCTTGACAGTTAAGGGTATTCCATTTGATAAAAACTAAGGTTTAAATTATCTTTAAACTATACTTAGTTTCAATGGGTTGCTATAAATTTTTTTTCTAATACTTGAGGATTTTATTAATTTTGCGTGTTCTTTTAATTAAACCGGATAATCCGAATGTGTATAAGCATGGCCCTCAAGCAAGTATAGTATATCCACCTCTAGGTTTGGAATATTTGGCGGCTTATATTAGTGATATAGCTGATGTACGTATTATCGACAATCGAATTAAGGAAATAAATTTAGGTCACATCGAAGAAATAATAAAAGAATTCCAACCAGATTTTGTCGGGGTTAGTCTTAATTATAGTTCCCAGATCTCCAAGGCTCAAACAATTGCTCGTATCGCAAAAAAATATGATTCAAAAACAATTATAGGAGGTTGGCATCCTACATTAGCACCGAATGAGACCCTTGAATTCAAATCAATTGATATTCTTGTAAGAGGAGAAGGGGAAATTACACTACGAGAACTAATACAAAAAGGTAGTCCGATTGGGATTCCAGGATTATCGTATAAGCAAAATGGGGCTTTGATTCATAATCCTGATCGTGAGTTAATCGATTTAACAACAATTCATATCCCAAATCGTCAATTTCGAACCCCAGCAGCAAATACATTATATAATTTTTTTGGTTTCCCAGTTGATTCAATTGAAACTGGACGGGGCTGCCCATTTTCCTGCAACTTCTGCGCTATCCATCATTTTTATAGAAAAACCTATAGACGGCGGACAACTAGAGACATTATTAAAGAACTTAAATCCAAGGAAGTTGATAAAAGATCGAACTTCATATTTGTTGTCGATGATAATTTTGTAGTGAATAAGAAACTGGTTGTTGAATTGTGTGATGCCATTATAAAGACAGGAATTAGAAAATATTTTATAACCCAAGTCAGGGTTGATACTATTGTTAAAAATCCCGAAGTATTTGAAAAGATGGCAGAAGCAGGATTTTTTTACTTATTTTTAGGAATAGAGAGCTTCTCAAATCACACACTAACATCGCTCAATAAACAAACTAAATACTCTCAAATTAAATCAGCGATCAAAATTCTTCACGATTTAGGATATATTATCCATGGAAACATAATTTTGGGGGCCAATATTGATGATACAAAAAGAGATCTAGAATCAACAATTAAAATAGCTGGTTCCTTAAATATTGACATCCCTACCTTTTCGTTAATGACTCCTTTTCCCGGTACAGAATTAATGAGACAAGCAGTAAAGGATGACCTCTTGTTAACCAAAGATTGGAATGACTATAATTGGTCGGTGCCTGTTCTTAAATATCCGAATTTAACTTCTGAAGATTTGAGTTATTATATAAAGAAAGCAACCCATGAATTAACATCGTTTAAGAAAGCAATGGTTGGTATTAATAGATTTATTAAAATACGAGGATTAAATTACCACGCTGCACGTTTAAGCCCAATAGATATAATTAATATGGTTTTCCAGATTGTAAAGAATATAAGAACTCTCCTTTAAAACTCAAAATTCATTGATTAAAATGTATTTTAAGACTTATTTGGGATTTTTCTGCCCGTTGTGAGAAGCATCGGAACAGTACTTAGAAAGAACAGTTTATTAACATTAAGAATAGAGGAACTGGAAAAACTTTTCGTTTTGTAATTTATTACATTATAGAAAAAAGAATTTTTTGATTGTTTAAACGCTTCCGCAAGTTGGAGAAATGAATTATATTTTAATTTTACACCAAACTCTTTAGGAGATTCATGTGCCGGGGAACCAGGAAAAATATGATAGGGTTCACTCATAATCGTTATTGGTTTTAATTTTGAGGCACCGTATTTTAATTGGCAATTCAGAGCAAAGTTAAAGTCTCTAAATACGTCGAACCGGGTCTGGAAGGGATATCCCATTGTTAACCAGATACGTAATGTCATTCTGAACAAGTTAGCATTTTTAACTAAGTCAAGAATCGCGTTTTTGGGAAAGTTAAAGGTAGGATCACATATTTTGGCAATTTTTTGTTGGACTCTTGTTGATAAAGTTCGAGGAGAGATACTTATTGAGGAATGCCTACGAGGAAATGTCTTATAGAAATTTTTCCACATATTTTTAGGAAAAGGGAGCCGCCATATTTCTAAGTCTCCTCCAAGATCTAAATTTTCTTTTTGGATTAATCTAAATAGGTTCTCCCAATATTTTAAACTAGCAGCATAGGTACCATGCCCAAAAAATACACTTGAAATCTTGTATTTCCCTGAAATATAGCTGATATCATCAACAACATTTTGTGGATTTCTAAGGATTACCTTTTCTCGTCCTGAAATATTTCTTTGGGCTCTCTGACCCCCTGCACATAATGGGCAATTGAAAGGGCAACCTCTTCCTACTGGAAGGTTGAATGAAATCCCCATCATTCTTCTGCTGCATTCAAAATATTGTTTTGCATTTTTAAGGAGATCTACATTCGTAAAAGTCAAGTCATCCAATGAATCAGCACTATAAGAAAGAGGATTTATTTTTACTAAATGTGAAGAACTACGATATGTTAAATTAGGAACTGAGCCCAGTTGATCGGATTGTTTAAGATGCTGAACATATTCTAAGAGAGGATATTCACCATCTCCTCTAATCACACCGTCAACTGTCTTATAGTTCTCTAATATCTGTTTGTGGTAATATGAAGCACTGAAACCTCCGAGAATCACTTTTGCATTAGGGTTAACCTCCTTTACGATTCTCGCAACTCCAGTTGCTCCGTGCGCGTTATGAATCCAGTGTAAATCTATTGCACATACATCAAAATCTATCGTTCTAAGATAGTCATTTAGAGACCAAGTTCGATCTAAATACTGCTCAAGAGGATAGTTAATGATTTGAACCCTGAATCCATTTTTCTCAAGGGTATCTGCTATGGCAAAAATTCCCATGGGAATAAATATGAACTCACCACGAACAAACCTCGCATTTTTCCCATAATCGGGTTGTAAAGATCTTGGCGGATGGATAAATAGAACATCAAAATGTTTCAAATTGGCACCGAGTACTGTATACAAATTAATTTTAGTTTAATACTAGAAAACTAATTAACCATTTTAAAAATTCATTTCTCTTCTTCTTTTCATTTCATAATGGATACGCATTTAATTTAAAGGAGCAAGAGGATGTTGTTCTCTGTAAGGTTTTGTTGTCTCCTTATAATATGATTCTCCATGAGAATTTAAAGCATTCCATGCTCTTAATAGTTCTGCTGGCATATCTGGAATCCAGAAGCGATTTGGAATTGGTTCTGAAGGTTCCCACTTTTCATTAATATCAATCTCAGCTACGATAAATCCTTCTCCTTCTTCTCGCTTCATATGTTCAAGAATTTTCCCACTTCCATCTACAATCTGTGTTTCTCCTTCATAATAAGACTTGTATTGAAGATTAGGATAGAACGGCATGTCGCAAATAAAGTCACCCGCATGTCCAGCATGTATTACGTGGACTCCTAACATTCGTGCAAATCTAGCTGGAGTTTCAATCATCATTCTAAAAGTTGTTTCCCGAAGATCAGAGGAACCTCCTCTAGGTAGTTGGTCTGGGGATGACCACCAGCATGACCCTCCTACTACTATATCCACACGATCCAACAGGCGTTTGGCTGTTCGGGATCGTACAAATTCCCAACACAAGACTGCCCCGATTTTTCCTATATCCGTTTCAAGAACACCATCATCTGTTCCCCCAATATAATAGCAATTTTCCCACATCGTGGGTTGGTCTTTATCATGGAAATATAGAGAACCATCTGGAAAAGCTAAAACAAAAGTATTATAGCTTTCTTTCCCTCTAAAGGCTATAAACGACCCTCCAATAATTCCATTAAATTTTTGGGCAAGATTTATTAGAAGCTGAGTTGGTTTTCCATTAATAGGTCTGACAACGTCCAACATTTTCGGGTGAAAACCCATTGCACTTGTAAAAAATTCTGGTAAAATTACCAGTTCAGCACCATCGTTAAATGCATTATTAGTTAACTTCTCAGCGGATTTTAAATTTACTTCTACATTACCTAGTTCTGCTTTCATTTGAATTGCAGCAACCTTCATATTAATCAGTCTTTTTTTTAATCAGAATTTAATTTTAATTTCATTTCTAATTCGTTTTCAATTTTTCTACCTGTATGAATAAATCCGAGTTTTTTATAAAACTCTCCAGCATTACCTTTCAAAGTTTCATGAGTTAATGATATCTCCTTTACATTCGGGCGTGACTTCGCGTATTCAATAACAAGTTCTAAAGCTTCTTTGCCATATCCTTTTCCTTGATATCGTCCATCGATCATAAACCTCCATAGAGATATATATGGATTATTATGTATTATAGCTTTGAACTTTAAAGTGCTATCAACTAATAAAACTAGCCCTATTGGGTTTTTGTCCAAATATATAGCCCGTAGCCATGTACCTCTAGTATAATGGGATTGGGCTATGGACTTAGAGTTAGGAGCAACCAAAAATTTCTGTCTAGGCTTCACATTAAGATTTATAACCTGTTCTAAATTACGTTTATTGATTTTTCTTAAAGATATTTTCGGCATAGAAATGTTATCAGAATTTTTTTTATTCATGTGTGATATTAAATGATTAATTACATTTAAGATTAAAAATGAATATGATTAAACCTCCTTTTGATTTACGATGTGAATATTTACCAAATCCAATCGAAATTGACGTCCCAAATCCACGCTTCTCATGGCTTTTAGAGCATGAGCAAAAAAATCAATCCCAATCTGCGTATCAAATTATTGTTTCCTCAGACGAGTTACTCTCAAATAAAGAAGAGGGAGATATGTGGGATACTGGAAAAGTTATATCTCAAAACTTAGTAAATATTGAATATAATGGAACGTCATTGAAAAGCAACAACACGTATTATTGGCGTGTAAGATGGTGGGATAGAAATGATACAGAAAGTATCTTTAGTCAAATATCAGCATTTGGCATGGCACTCTTAGGAAAAACAGATTGGAAGGCTAAGTGGATAACTAGAACAGAATTCCTAGATAAAAAAACTAGAAGAACATTGCAGTATAAATCTGGTGGAAGAGATTTATTTGGGATCTTGAGAGAAGTGAATGCAGTCTATCTTAGAAAAGAATTTAAAGTAGAAAAGTCAATAAAAATGGCTAAACTCTACATTTGCGGCCTAGGCTATTATGTTGTAAGGATTAACGGACATCGAGTGGGGGATCGAATACTAGATCCAGCACAAACAGATTACAATAAAATTGCTCTTTATTCCACTTATGATATTACTACTCACTTGCTAGAGGATAATGCAATTGGGGTAATTTTAGGAAATGGGAGATGTACTGAGCATTTTAGTTACGATTTCCCAAAACTAATTGTTCAAATTCATATTCTTTATACGGATGGTTCAAGTGAAACTATATTCACTGATGAAAGATGGAAGATTTCAGAAGGGCCAATCATGGAAAATGGAATTTACTTTGGTGAGAAATATGATGCTCGACTTGAAATGCCTGGTTGGGATAAACCAAATTTTGATGATGCCAATTGGAAGAACGCATCTGTGGCTGAAGGTTATAATTTGGCTTCCCAATTAATGCACCCTATCCAGATTTCTGAAGTAATTAAACCTCAAAAACTGGAAAGTCCAAATCCAGGAGTCTATATCTACGATTTTGGTCAAAATTTCACTGGATTTGTTAGGTTAAAAGTAAGAGGACCTAGGGGATGTGAAGTTAAATTAAGGCATGCTGAAATTTTAAAGGAGGATGGGAATCTAAATACTGCTACAAATAGAAGCGCCCTTGCTACTGAAGTTTATATACTTAAGGGAGAGGGAGAGGAAATATATCAACCTAGTTTTACATATCATGGTTTCCGATATGTTGAATTGACAGGTTATCCAGGTGTGCCATCATTAGAAACAATAGAAGCATGTTTCTTCCATAGTAACGTACCCAAAATAGGAAGTTTCTATTGTTCGAATTATCTTATAAATAAAATCCATGCAAATATAATCTGGGGGCAATTAAGCAATCTCATGAGCATTCCGACTGACTGTCCTCAGAGAGATGAGCGACATGGATGGATGGGTGATGCACAATTGTCATCCGAAGAAGCTATTTTTAATTTTGATATGGCACGTTTCTATATTAAATACTTAAGAGACATAAAATTATGTCAAAAAGACGATGGGAGTATATCAGATGTTGTCCCCCCGTATTGGCCTATATATCCTTCCGATCCTGCTTGGGGTGCTGCTTATATAACGCTAGCTTGGAATGTCTATTGGTACTACAACGATACTCGTGTACTTAAAGAGCATTATGACTCCCTCAAGCGATATATTGATTTTCTTTCAATTAGTGCAAGGAATAATATATTATCAATCGGAGGAAAATATGGTGATTGGTGCCCACCTATGAGTATCGCGTCAAAAAGAACTCCACTAGATTTAATCTCAACTTGGTATTATTATCATGATACTTTATTATTTTCGAAGATAGCTAACATCCTTGGAAATGAGAAAGATCGTGCTTTTTATTCTGAAAGAGCAGAAGCTATAAAAGAAGCATTTAATCAGGAATTTTTATTAAGGACATACAAGTACATTAAAGTTGGCTTTACAGACCAAGCAATAAGCCAAACATCAAATGCTTTACCTCTTTATCTAAATATGGTTCCAGAAAATAAGAAAAAGTCGACACTAAATTATCTTGTGGATGCGATAACCGGTCATTTTGATCATCATGTTGATACGGGCATTGTTGGTACTAGGTATATTTTTGAAGTACTGACTGATAATGGATACCCTGAAATCGCATATAGGATGATAACTCAAAAGAGTTTTCCAGGTTTCGGTTATATGATTCGTGAGGGCGCTACTACATTATGGGAACGGTGGGAAAAGTTAGAGAGTGGTGGAATGAATTCTCATAATCATATAATGCTTGGTTCTGTTGATACTTGGTTTTATAAAACATTAGCAGGAATAGTTGCTCTTGAACCAGGATGGAACTACATTAGAATTAAACCTTATATTCCTGAAGATATGACTAACGCAGTTGGATCACTTAAAACAATAAGAGGCTTTATATCTAGCTCATGGGAAAAAACGAAGGACATTCTAAAAATGAATCTTGAAATTCCTGTTGGTTGTGCTGCGGAAGTGTGGGTTCCAATCAAGAGCAAAGATGCTATAGTAAAGGAAGGTGAAACAATCCTTTGGCAAAATGGTGAAGAATCGAAAGTAGTTTTTGATATTGATTTTAAGGAATTAAAAGATGATTTTGTAATCTTTAATATTGGATCAGGACAATATGAATTTAAAGTTAAAAGTATAAACCATAATCAATAAGGAAGAATTAATCTTCGATTCTTGCTGCTTGAAACAATGCTTCAACATTTTGAGGAGGAATGTCTGGTAAAATAGCTTCATGACTAGGAGATATGATTAATCCCGTTGGAAAACTATTTTTTAATTTAACGACTTTTTCTTTTATTTCATCTGGGGTACCAAAAACTAATAACTCTTGAGCATCTACGCCTCCACAGAATGAGACTTGATTACCAAAATGTTGCTTTAATTTAAAGGGTTCCATATCTGTTGCTAATGCTTGAATTGGATGTATTGCGTCTACTCCCAACCTTATTATCTCGGGGATAACTTCGAAAATTGAACCACAGGAATGATAAATTACTTTTAACCCATATTTTTTTGCTTGATCTACCAGTTTCTTTGCCCCCGGCATAGCAAATTCGCGTATAAGTTGGGGAGAAAGCATTAGACGTTTTTGCCCCCCGAAATCATTCCCAATAAGAACGGCGTCAACTTTACCTTTGGTTGCTTCGTAAAATATTTTATTAGCTTTTAAGTAGAAATCAATAATTCTATCATGAACTTTTATAAAAATCTCTGGTCTTTTTTGCATATTTATAAAAGCTTTTTCCATTCCAAAAGCAGAATATACATCTTGGAAATGTGCTGACCATAATACGCCCATTACCGCAAAGTCCTCAGGAACTGCTTCAACAACTTTTCTACATTCATCTGGATCAATATGATTAGAAGGATCAGGCCAATCAAAGTCATCTACATCATCTTTTAGGGGATCTTTATAATTTTCAAAAAATCCCGGTGCTGTTAATGTTCTCTTTTCGTAGGATTGACCACCTTTCGGAAAATTAAATGCCATAGCAATATGGTTATTTGGGGGGTGATTATAAGGGACATCTATTTCCCAAATATCAGTATCGATTTTTAATTTCAATTCTCGTAGGTTTGGAACTTTGAAATATTCGAAAAATTGTTCAAGTGCTGCGGTTACAGGCATGCCTAGCCAACAAGCGGGTCTATCCACAGTTTTCCTTTCGATTGTTGCTAAAAACCTCTCTTTATGATTAACTAGATTTCACCCCTTAATTTTTATTTATTCAAATTTAATTCTGTTTTAAAAGTAATAGCGGGGGATTCCTCTGTTTTTGCTGGAAGTTTAATAATTAGATTTCCATTTTTTTGCTCCCAAGATAATTGATCTTCAATCCCAAGTAGCTTTATATCTGAAATGGGTTCCAAACTAATATTTTCTATTATAATTTCTTTTTTTTTTGGTATTCCCAATAGAATTATATAGATTATATTTTCTTTACATGTGAATCTTACAGGAATGGCTTCTTTGGTTGTCCCTTCGGCGTATTTCCATGGTCTTGTTCCAAATATTGCATCTCCATTTACATCTAACCACTTCCCAAGCCCCAACAACCGATTTTTTTGAATTTCTGGGATTTGCCCCTCAGCAGTAGGTCCTACGTTTAATAAGAGGTTACCGTTTTTACTAACAATATCAACAAATAAAAAAATAAGTTCTTTTACGCTGAGGAAATCTTTTTCCGATTCAAATTGATTATAACCGAAAGAATTCCCTATTCCTCTACAGACTTCCCATTTTTTTTTGTTAATTTTCTTAAAAACTTTATATTCTGGCGTCGTAAAATCATTATGCTTCATAGGTTTGAATTTTTTCTGGTCTGGAAGATACTGATTCCACCTGTCATTTACAACAGCTTCAGGGAATTTATTATAAAAATAAGCAATTATTTCTAAGGGGTTTTTATCTGCAGGGTATCCCATATCACTCCAGAGTATTAAAGGTTCATAATTGTCAATTAACTCGTACCAATGATCTGCCACCCATTTTGCATATTCTGGGGTAGAAATATAATGTTCAATAAAGCTGGGACCATCTTTGATTGGGAAAAGATTAAAAGACCAATCCCACGCACTCGAATAATAAAAACCCATATGCATTCCCTCCTCTTTAACAGCCTTGGTCAGTTCGCCTACAATGTCTCTACTCGCAGAATAGCTTTCTTTATTTGGGTTAGGAAATTTACTTGGCCACATTAGGAAACCATCGCAATGTTTTGTTGTAAAGACAATATATTTAGCACCAATTTTCCTAAATAAACTGGCCCATTCTTTAGGTTCCCAATTTTTAATCTGTTTATTGAAAATATGTTTGAAATCATCATAAGAGAACTCATCTCCATATGTTTTAGAGTGATACATTCGGGTAGAACTATGAGGGACTCTAAGAGAATTAAGATACCATTCAGCATATGGATTATTTTTAAAATGAGCTTCAGTACCTCTTTTAGTCGATTCAACAAGGTCTATTCCTGTATCTGCAAAAGCTGGAACTGAAAATAAACCCCAATGTATAAAAATTCCTAGCTTGGCATCATGATACCAACTAGGAACTTGATGTTGACTTACTGAATTAATAGTTGGTTGGTATTCCAATTTGCTCTCCTTTATTAAGATATTTTAAAATTAAAAGGTGGGAATTTAATAAATCTCTAATACATAGGCAGCAGAGTCAGATAAGTTTTTTGGTAAAGAAACCTTAAGATTTTCACCATCTTGATTCCAGATTAGATTCTCATTACTACCTAAGAACTTAATTTTTTTGGACTCTTCTACAGTTAAGGATAAAATTGTCAAATTGCTATTTTTGGGTTTATCTAATATATGAATATACAATGTATCATTCTTCTGTGTAAATCTAAGATCAATTTTATCAAGCGTTTTTCCTTCAGCTCTTTGCCAAGGTCGAGTTCCATATATGGCTTCACCATTAGTTTCTAACCATTTACCTAGACCTAAAATTGCCTTTTTTTGGAGTTCTGGAATGGTACCGTCAGCCATAGGACCTATGTTAAGTAATAGATTTCCATTTTTACTTACAATGTCTATAAACATCTTTATTAGTGCTTCTGGACTTAGGTAATCATCTTCATTTTCCATTTTATTATAGCCAAAGGAATAGCCGATTCCGCGAGTACTTTCCCATTTTTGTTTGGTGATTTCTGACTTTATCTCGTATTCTGGAGTGTCAAAATCTCTATGTCTAACTTTAGGATGCTTAAATTCAGACTTTCTCCATTGTAGCCATCGATCATTAATTACTCCATCTGGGTGTTTGTTGTAGAAATAAGCGAAAATTTCGTATACATTAGTATTTGGTGGATATCCTATGTCATTCCATAAGATAATAGGATCATAGTCATCTATTAACTCATACCAATGATTGTTAGCATAGTGTGTATATTCAATTTCAATAGGTCCATTCGATTGAAAACTTAGACCGTCCTTTATGGGATTGGGATTCCAAGACCAGTCCAAGGCTCCAGAATAGTAGAATCCCATCTTTAATCCCTTTTCCTTGACACTGCTTGTAAGTTCTCCAACAATATCTCGACTTGCGAAGTAATTCTCCTTTTTAGGGTTAGAGTGCTTACTTGGCCAGAGTAAGAATCCATCATGATGTTTTGTGACTAGAACTACGTATTTTGCGCCTGCCTTCTTGAAAAGATCCACCATGTCATCAGGATCCCATTTTTTTATTTCTTCATTAAATATAGGAGCAAAATCATCGTAAGAAAAATCATCTCCATAATTTTCCTTATGGAACTTTTCTGTTGGGCTTCCAGCAATTCGAAAAGAATTTAAATACCATTCAGCATAAGAATTATTCTTAAAATGCCACTCCACTCCACGTTTTTGTGATTCTCCTAATTCTAATTTTCCAATCGCAAATGCAGGAACGGAAAAAAGTCCCCAGTGGATAAAAATACCAAGTTTAGCATCATGAAACCATTCCGGTACTTCATGTTGTTTTATTGATCCTTTTTCAGGTAAATATTTCATTTTTTTTCACTTTCCTTTTTATTTCTTATTTTATCTATATAGTGAACCTAGAGCTTGACATGCTCTAAAGTCTGAACTTTCTAAATTTTTCGTTCCAAATGCACTCCACATACTAGGTCTAAAGATTTTATCTAATGAGACGTTATGCATGCTCACAGGGATTCTTAACATCGATGCCAGAGTAATGAGGTCGGCTCCGATATGATCATAACATAATGAACCATGATTCGCACCCCAATTATTCATTACATCGTAAACAGTCTGAAATGCACCCTCATCCATCAATCTTGGGACAAACCATGTTGTTGGCCAGGTATTATTTGTCCGATCATCTAGTATTCTATGAATTTCTTCAGGGATATTCACCGCCCATCCTTCTGCTAATTGAAGTACTAACCCAAGCCCCTTGATTATATTCAACCGAGATAACGTCATTGGCATTTCTCCTCTTGTTAAGAAATTAGAGGAAAATCCTCCTCCCCGAAAATATTCAGTAACTGCAGCATCCCATTTCGTAGCTGCTAGACAGTTCTCAACCTCATCCTCAGTAATCTGCCAAAATGGTTTTAAAACTGGTTTTCCTTCGATTTCTTGTTGACCTGTTCCGTCCATTGTTGCGGAACCTGAATTAATTAAATGAATTAATCCATTCTCTCCCTTACCAGTTAGAGCCCTACCAGTTACACGTAGAATCGCTTCGGGACTCCAATAGGTTCTGACGTCTGCGAAAATTTGAGAGGTTTGCGTTAAAAGATGCCCAAATAACATTGCAATTCCATTTAATGCATCATTTTCAGTTGCTATTATATAAGGTTGGCGTATACCATTCCAATCAAACGAGCTGTTTAAGATGGTTTCAGTAAAATCCCCATTTGGCATGAAATCTGTCCATTGACGCTGTCCTTGAAATCCTGCAACTATAGCATTATGACCCAATGACTCTTCACCAAATCCCAATTCCTTCAATTTAGGGTTCCCAACCATAAGATCTCTACAGATCATGGTCATTTGTACTACTGTTTCCCATTCCAAATCTTTTTGTTCTTTTAACTTCTGTATTTCAGATGGATTAGTATCTTTTCCCTCTTTACATTTATCCCGTACCCATTTCATCGCTAGGTCAAATTCATTACGATCATATATTTTCTCATTCAATCGTCTTATAATCTCAGACATATCGACATATTCATTTCTCATTCCTAAATAATCTTGAAAATAATTCTCATCAATTATCGAACCAGCGATTCCCATGGATACTCCTCCTATAGAAAGGTAAGATTTATCTTTCATCCAAGCAACAGCTAATCCAGTTTTCGTAAACCTGAGAAGTTTTTCCTTGACATCATTAGGAATACTTGTATCATTTTCATCTTGAACATCTTTCCCATAAATACCGAACGCAGGTAATCCTTTTTGTGAGTGAGCTGCTAATACAGCCGCAAGGTACACAGCACCTGGTCTTTCTGTACCGTTAAATCCCCAAATTGCCTTAGGTATATAGGGATTCATATCCATTGTTTCAGAACCATAACACCAACAAGGCGTAACGGTTAATGATACCCCTACATTCTCTCTGGTAAACTTTTCAGCACAATCAGCTGCTTCAGCTACACCGCCAATTGTGGTATCTGAAACGACACAATCTACAGGCATTCCATTAGGATGTTTTAAGGTCGTAGAAATTAAATCAACTACAGATTTCGCCATTGCCATTGTCTGGTCTTCTAAGGATTCTCGAACACCTTTTTCTCTCCCATCAATAGTTGGGCGAATGCCAACTTTGGGAATAGGTCCTCTGAGCCTTTTTACTCCAATATGTTTTTGCAATTAATCCACCTTATAATAAATTTAGATTTCTCTTAACCGTTTCAGTAGTTTTATCGAAAAAATGAAAATTAAATTTTAGAATACCTTATTTTTAAAAAATATAGCGATACCAATTATCTTATAATTTTTATATATTTCTCGTAATTAACTTCCCATGCAAATTCGTTTTCAGGATAATACGTGTCTATTGTAAATGAATCCGATACAATTTTTCTTAATTCTTTTACATTTCTTAATTGTCCCAAAGCATATGCTTGAATCAAAATATTCCCAATAGCAGTAGCCTCGATTGGGCCTGCCTTAATCGGAATATTCAGTGAATTAGCAGTGAATTGATTCAGCAACCTATTAGATGCTCCCCCTCCGATGACATGGAGAATTTTAACCTTTATTCCAACTAATTCTTCTAATTTTTCCATTACTTGCTTATATTTGAAAGCGAGACTTTCAAACACTGCCCTTGAAATTTCTGCTATTGTTTTGGGTATATTTTGATTATGATCTTGGCAATATTTTTGAATTGTTTTTACCATATTATCTGGATTCAAGAAAATAGGATCATTCGGATCTATAAAATATTGAAAAGGTTTGGCTCCTAATGCTTTTGAAACTATCTCTTCCCATGATAAATTTATTCCTGCGGTTGCCCAAATACGCTTACATTCTTGAAGTAACCACATTCCAGTTACATTCTTTAAGAAACGAATTGAATTGTCTAATCCCCCTTCATTGGTAAAATTATATTCTAAAGCATTTTTATTTATAATTGGTTCGTTTAATTCTACTCCAAGTAGGCTCCAAGTGCCTGAACTTAAATATGCCCATTCACCTCTTGAATATTTATCCATATCTACGGGGATTGCAGCAACAGCTGATCCAGTATCGTGACATGCGGGTGCGATGATATTTGTTGAAATATCTAAACCAACATTTGTTGCTATATCATCCTTCAACGTTCCCAGAACTGTTCCTGTTGGAATAACTTTCTTAAACCATTTTTGGTCAAGTCCTAGTTTATTTATTATAGAAAATGCCCAATCTTTTTTTTTTGGATTAAATAATTGAGAAGTTGTCGCAATAGAATACTCGTTTGCCTTCTTACCACATAATAAGAAGTTTAAATAATCGGGTACCATCAAAAACGTATCTGCGATAGATAATTGAGAAGAATTAGCATGCACCATAGAATACAATTGGACAGCACTATTAATTTCCATGAATTGAATTCCAGTCTTTGAATAAAATTCCTCTCTAGGAATTATCTTAAGCATTTCATTTTCCATACCCTCGGTCCTAAAATCCCTGTAATGGTAACATGGACCAGTTAATTCATTATTTTTATCTAAGAGGATAAAATCTACACCCCAAGTGTCTATTCCTATTCCGTCTACATCTCCACCATACTTCGTAACATAAACTTTTAGCCCTTGAAGAATTTCTGAAAATAATTTTGGTGTGTCCCAACATAAAGATTTATCTATTTTAATTCCGCTATTAAGGAATCTGTAAATTTCGTTTAATTCAAGGTTACCATCATTAAGTAGCCCTGTAATGACTCGACCTGAGCTAGCTCCAATATCAAATGCTAAGAATTTTGACATCCTATTACTTTGAAATCTCAAAATTTTATTAGATTTTTGAATTTTCTAAAGATAAATAAAATCTTTGAATCAAAAAGGTTAAGATTGTACAAACTTTTTTCTATTAAAATATAAGGTTTAAAATGCAAAAAAGAATAGAGAGCATTAAAGAAAATGAAAGGAACGGTTCAATGTATTGATAGTGATATTCTTGATAAATTAAGCTTGGAACACCGCTATAATTTCCTTAATCACAATTTATTTGATATTTTAAAACCAACAAGTATCGAGTTTTTAAAACAAGCTCAAGAATTTTATCTGGGATTTGAACGTAAAAATAATATTACCCATAATGAAGATTTTTATGATTGGTTTCCTGAAATTGGTAAAGCAGGATTTATCACAAGAGTCAATCGATTTAGTGAAGTTGGAATAGACTATGAACCGTATGGAATGACTGCTGATTTCATGAGGTATCTTGCGACTGATTTTTTTGATCCTCAATTGGGTTTCGGGATCCTCTCGACAGTGTTAGCAATTAATCCTTTAGTCTTTCACCATGAAAACATTGATTTACGCTTGAATTTCTTGAAAGAATTAGTGACTGGGCAAAAAGTGGGATGCATATGCATAACTGAACCGAAGCGAGGATCAGATGCAGTTCATATGTTAACCACATGTAAAGGAGATGATGATGGCGGTTTTATTATTAATGGTGAAAAAATTTATCAAACAAATGGGCCTAAGTCTGATGTAGCAATTGTATATGCCTGCCTTGAGGAAGACAATGGCAATACAATGGGGCAATTTTTAGTAGACACTTCTTGGGATGGATGGAATGTTGAGAGAGTGAATATCCCTTGGACACCGAGGTTGTTTATAGGAAAAGAAAAACTTACGAATTTAAAGGTACCAGCCGATTATGTATTAGGTGAACCTGGTCGGGGAAAAGATCATCTCTTTGAAGGGCTTAATCTAGAAAGATTGTCAATTGTCTTCATTAACCTTTCAGAAGCTTGGAATGCTCTGGCTCATGCCATCATTTATGCTAACATGAGAAAACAATTTGATAAAGAAATAATAAAACATCAAGGAGTCGGGTTTCCATTGGCAGATATGTGGGCAAAAACAATGAATTTAACATTAGCAACGCTGCATATTTGCCATTTAATCGACGAGAAAAGGGAAGAATTCGGAGTTATCCCTCATAAATTTAATCTATCTCTTGTTCACATGGCATCTCAGCTAAAATCCCAGAGTGCTAAATTAACTGAGAGAGTTTGTTTTAAGTGTGCGGATCTTATGGGGGGTGCTGGGCTCTGTGACAACACTTTAATGAGTGATTTACTCGGAATTTCTAGAACTTGGAAAGTTGGAGGAGGAACTTCGCAAATACAAAATCATATACTAACCTCCACTTTAAGACAATCGTTTAAACATATCTAGAATTATTCCGTTAACCTAAATCCTCATATATTTTTTCACTTCTTAGGGAGCGCGGGTTTTATAGCATCATAAAGTTCCCGAGCAGTATCAAGACTCTCCCATACAAATTTCTTACCGAAAGTAACAATCACTATGTCAAGGCTAGGAATTATAAAAATAAATCTCCCAAAAAAACCTGAGGCATAGATGAGATCTTCTGGAGCATTTTGTATCATCGATCCTGTTCCATTCTTAAAAGGCCGATACCAGTGACCCAGAGAATTATTTAACCATACTAAATACCCATACCCACTGTTTGTATTAAGAAATGAAGGAGTCATCAATTCCTCGATATAATCTTCAGAGATAATCTGTTCATCACCCCAAATCCCCTTCTGTAATATCAATTTCCCTAAACGTGCGGCATCTCTAGGTCGTATTTTTAATCCAAATCCTATTGGAAGATCTCCTTGATTTTCAAATATTCGAGCCCAGGAATAACGTCCAATACCAATTTTATCACAGAGGGCTTTACGAGCAAATTCTTTTGAGGGAATCTTCGCTGCATTTGAAAGTATTACGCCTAATGTACTAATTTCTTCTCCACTATTATATTTAAATTTCGTACCAGGAGGATCCGTCTCAGAAGTTTGCGTTAGCAAATGAATTATTTGAGATCCCGGAACAATTCCTTCGGGTACAGATGGAATCCAATCATGGATGTAATCTCTAACAGTCATTAAACCTTGTGTAACGGCTGTACCGATTACTAATGCAGCTAATGTTTTAGTAATCGAAGCAACATCATAAGACATCCATTTACGTTTTTCAGCACTACTTTTTGCGTAATAAGTCTCATAAATTAGAACTCCATTTTTAATGACGAGAAAGCTATTTCGATTGATGTCAATTAATTTTAATTTTCTTGCGACGTCATCTAATAATGGTGTACTCATCCCATAATCTTCTGGTTTTCCAATTTGCCAATCATCTTCAGTTTTTAATAAAATAAGCTCCTTATCCTCTTCAAAATATTCAAAAAAAATTGTGAGTTTTAAAAAGTCAGACGAATCTCCTTTAAATTTTATTTGGTTATTCCCAAATGCCTCAAATAGATTTAGTTCTTGATTGAAGAATTTTAAAGCATGTTCGGGACTTATATCAATAACACAGTCTGCTGGTTTTTCTTGAAAATCAAGATATTTCAATTGTTTACCATTAGATAAAATATAAAATTTGTACTTGCTATTTAAATCAAACAGTAAGATTCTCTCCCAATTTGCCAGTTCATCTAAAATTACTTCAGATTTATTCCATTCTTCAATCAATTTGCATACTTTTTTCTTTAAAACATCAAAATTAAAAGACATTTTTTTTCCACCTCAAAATGAATATTATAATAAACTACTAAAAGACTATTTTTCATATATATCCAAATTTTCGAAAATAAATATTCAAAAGGTGTGGTACTATTAATAGTTTAACGAAGCCTATAGCGAATTTTTGATTAGGTTGGGAACGTCCCAGGGGGTGTCAGCAATAAAAGCCCCCGCATCTTCAAGGGCTTTGATTTTACCTTGAGCTGTACCAAAGTCACCAGAGATAATTGCACCTGCATGACCCATTCGTTTACCCTCCGGAGCACTTTTGCCAGCAATATAGGCAACAACTGGTTTTCGAGTATCGTTTTTTATAAAATAAGCAGTTTTTTCTTCTTCGTCACTCCCAATTTCACCAATGAGAACAATCAGTTTTGTGTTAGAATCATTTGAATAATATTCAACAGCTTCCAACATGGTTTTACCCCGTACAGGATCTCCTCCAATCCCAATATACGCGGAGACTCCTATTCCCGCATTTCCAATTGCTTTGGTGATTTCATAGGATAGTGTACCACTCTTAGCAATTACTGCAACATTTCCATAATGGCACATATCACCAGGCATAATTCCCAATTTTATCTTATCGGGTATCAACATTCCAGGGCAATTTGGTCCTACCAGATGTAAGTTTTTCTCGTGTGCTAACTCACTTAATTGAAGCATGTCAAAAATTGGTACATTCTCGGTTATAATACAAGTCATATTCATCCCTGTTAGTAAACTTTCTTTTACAGCACTAAATGTGAATCGTGCCGGAACAAAGATAATACTAGTATCGCAACCTGTTTCACTGACAGCCTCTTCTACAGTATTGAAAACCGGAATATTATAGACTGTTTCTCCACCTTTCTTCGGAGTAACTCCGGCTACTACATTAGTACCATAATCTAGCATTAGGCGAGTATGGAATTTCCCTTGATTTCCAGTAATTCCTTGAACCACAACTTTGGAATTTTCACTAATGTACATTTTACTCACCTACTACCTCCTTAACATTTTCTACAGCCTTCATTACTTCTTGAAATGCATTAATTCCAGACTCCTTAAGAAGGGCTATTCCCTCTTTATCTTTTGTACCAGTCAATCTTATTACCATGGGAGGGTGATCTTTAAAATCCCCTAAGGCTTGAATGATGGCCTCAGCGACAATATCACATCTCGTTATTCCCCCAAAAATATTTACTAAAACACATTTAGGATCCATTTTAAAGAGTAATTCTAGCGCTTTATACACTCGTTCTTTACTCGCACCCCCTCCTACGTCTAAGAAGTTAGCGGGTTTTAAACCTAACTCCGATAGTACATCTAATAATGCCATTGTTAATCCCGCGCCGTTTGCTAATATTCCAATTTCTCCATCAAGTTCCACAAAGGAGAACCCCGCTTCTTTTGCGAGTTTTTCTAGGCTTGACAATTTTTTGTTTTGAAATTCTTGAACTAATGGCTGTCGAAATGCAGAATCATCGTCTAAAATCATTTTACCATCCACAGCAACCAGTCCTGAAGGAGTAAGAACTAGTGGGTTTATCTCTACCAATTGAGCCTCAAGTTCTTTGGTTATTTTCCATAATTTATTAAACAAATCGACAGCAGAATCTAAAAGTTCTTCAGTAAATTCTAATTGTTTTGAGACCTTAACTGCTAGATCTTCAGTTAATCCTTCTTTAAATGTAAAACTCTCTTTAATTATTGCTTCAGGATTGGTTTTTGATACTTCTTCAATATCAATTCCTCCTTCTCGACTCACAATAATATAAAATTGTCTACTAGACGCATCTAATGCTATTGAACAATAGTACTCATGCTCAATCTTCGCTAGCTCTTCTATAAGGATCGCCTCAACGTGGAAACCAGACACTTCCCTACTAAAGAATTCTGTACAAAGAGATATTGCCTCCTCCTTATTTTGAGCTAATTTGATTAATCCCGCTTTTTTTCTGCTGCCTATTGCGATTTGAGACTTAATTATTGCTGGAAATGTGAAATGACTTATTTTTTCTCCTAAATTTTCACCCTTTTCAATTACTATATTATTTGCCAATGGAATATTAAACGTACTGAAAATACGTTTACTCTCATACTCAAGTAATCGAATGTTTTGCCCCTCCTAATAAGATCGCTTAAAAAACGTTATAATTATTTATTTTAAGATGAAATTCCTTCATTTGTTAATAAAATTTTCCTTTATTTTCTATTCATCGATCATCTTATTAAGAAGTTAAACACATTAAGTAATATCCGATATTACGTTTAGAGTTTTGATCGTTGAAATCCTCAGATGATATGTTGAAAACCCCCGGTGACAAGGAACCGACTATTGGGAAGATGTTAATGTTTTCCATGGGATATTTTTTTAGTGGTTACTTGATTGTCAGTTTTGGCAGTTTCGTTTGGCATTATTATGAAAGTGAGTTAGGTTTTATTGGAGTTACTTATCTCTGGCCGATCTATTTGGCAATCTTAAATATAATATATACTGTATTTAGTATGGTTACTAATCCGATTGTAGGATTTCTTACAGACAAACCAATGAAATGGACGAAGAAGAGGGGATATCATACACCTTGGGTTATAATCAGTGGCCTTCCAGCGAGCCTGTTATTTTTCCTATTCTTCTTACCACGTAGTGGAGGAGGAATCGAGAGCGTGTTTCCTATCTTGATATATTATTTAATTATCATCTGTCTATATGATTTAACAAATTCTCTATACCAAACACACTCTTTTGGGGCATTTCCTGCACATTTTCGAGGGGACAAAACGCGAAGGATCGCAGGAACGATAACCCAAATATTCATCTTTTTAGCCAATTTTATAGGAACAACAATTTGGTCGCAAATTATCATACCAGGGAGAGCAAGTACATTTACATTTGCTGCGTTTTTAAGTTTCATTATACTTGTGATATCATTAATTATCTTCATACCAGGATCTAAAGAATCTGAAGAAATGAAGATTCGCTTTATTGCGGGATATGAAACATCAGAAAGGATGTCTTTTTTCAAAATAATTTCAATAGGAATTAAGCAAAAGAATTTTATGCTAGCAATTGTATCATATATCGCATTCATGGTTGCCTTGGGATTAATGAGTATGAATACTGTAAATTTCGTTGACGACGTACTCCAGGAATCCCAATCTATAAGATCTATTAGTTCCCTTTTAATGCTTATTTCTTCTCTAGTAACAATACCAATCTGGATTCGTGTGGCAAGAAAAATTGGACATTCTAATACTTATGTGATTGGGTTGATTTTTTTTGGTTGTAGTTTTTTGGCGAATTTATTCATTACTAATGCTATACAATATTTTATAGTTTCTTTAGTTAGTGGTATGGGAGCAGCTATGTTTACAATTATGTTATCCCCGGTGTTTGCTGATTGCTACGATGAATTCACTGTAAAAACTGAAAAACATATTGAAGCAACCTTGATCGGGGTGAGAAATTTCTTCCTGAAAATATCTGTTATCGTCCAAAGTTTTATTGTGGCTTTTATTCACTCGTTCACTTATTACGACCCAAATACTTCAAGTCATAGTGGAATAGCTTTATTTGGGCTTAGAATGATTCAAGGGTTCTTCCCGTTCCTTATTTGTGTTACTGGAGCAATACTTTTTTATAAATGGTTTGATCTGAAAGGGGAGAAAAAACAGGGAATGATGAAGGAATTAAAGGAATTAGGTTTGTAAGAACAATTTCTATTTCAAACTACTTATTCTTGATATAACTAAGGAGAATTCCTCCTTAGAATCTTCCCCGGCATAGCTGTTGTGTGTTGTTTGTTCTCAATAACAATTACACCATTTACAATTACATAATGGATGCCGTCGGGATATTGATGAGGATCAGTATAAGTTGCTCTATCAATAATTGTATCGGGATCAAATATTACAAGATCGGCCCACATACCTTCTCGAATTAAACCCCTATTATATAAACCTAAAGTTTGAGCTGGAAACGAAGACATTTTTCTGATGGCTTGTTCTAACTTTAGAATCTTTTCTTCGCGAACAAATTTCCCAAGGATTCTAGGGTAGGTGCCATAAAATCTAGGATGCGGTTTTCCTAATCCCTTTGGTACTGACCAGCTATCTGTACCAACCATTGTAAAACGACCCTTCATAAAGTCTTTAATATCATTATCATGTCCATATTCTGTAATTTGCTCCACATTTGCTTTGTTATCAATCAAAATTTCACAGAAAATTTCGAATTCACTAAACGATTGCTTCTTTTCAGTAATCTCTGATATTGACAATCCCTCCATGTCTCTCCATTTATTTGTTCTCTGAGAGGCTACAAAGATCTTATCCCATGACATTTTGGAGGTCTTAAAATATTCTTCCATATCTTTTTGTATCTTTTCTTTAGTTTTAGAATTCTGTAATCTTTTTATAATCGCTTCATTGCCTCCAACTTTTGCCCACCCTGGTAAAGAATCTCTCAGTGAATTCATTCCTCTCTTGTATGGGTATTGATCGGCCCTAATTGTTAAGCCTTGATCATTTGCTTCTTCAATTAATTGAAGTACTTCTACACTCTTACCCCAATTATTCGGTCCTATAACTTTAATATGGGAAATTTGTCCACTTCTACACCCTGATTTATCTACAATCTCAATTAACTCCTTTATGGCTTCTATTATATAATCTCCCTCATTTCTCATGTGACTGAAATATATTCCTCCATATTTGGCAGAAATTTTAGCACATTCGATAATCTCTGGGGTTTTTGCATTTAATTGAGGGGGATAAATTAAGCCTGTAGAAATCCCATAAGCTCCAGCTTGCATCGCTTCTTCAACGTATGATCGCATCATTTCTAATTCTTGTTTTGTAGGAGAACGAGTAGCGTCTTCTAAAACTGACTGCCGAACTATCCCAAACCCAACTAAAGGTACTACATTTAAACTGCTCCCTTTATTTTCTAATACTTCTAAGTATTCCTTAAATGTATGCCACGGGATCCCCGCTGAAAACCTCTCTGCTTTACTGAAATAATCATCTTTTTCTGGATTTAATGGGGCACCAGACATTCCACAGTTACCACCTACAATCGTTGTAATTCCTTGTTGAGCTAAACACTCTAATTTTTGATCAAAAAGAAGAGACATATCAGCATGAGAGTGGATGTCTATAAACCCTGGGCTCACAACAAGGTTCTTCGCATCAATGATGATAGGGGCATCCAATTCAGTTTCAATATTTGTGGAAATTTCTGTTAGTAAGCCCCCATGAATGCCAATATTTGCTGAAAACCAAGGATTACCAGTCCCATCAAATATTTTTCCATTCCTAATTAGGATATCTTGAATCATTATGTTGCCTCAATTAATAGATACATATTTTTAACAAGGTAATAAGAAATATTTCTTATCAAGAATCCTTAATTTATTAAAATAGTGTATTTTTGTAATTAAAAAACATAAAATTTCTATTCTAATCCTTTTATCTTAAGTGGAGGTCGAGGGACAGCTCTTCGATATTTTACTGCAGGGTATCCTAAAGTGAAGGCGCCAAGAACCATTCCCTTTATTCCCAAAATATTCAGAATCTCTTTATTCATAGGCACGGCTCCTTGAACTAATCCAATCCAGCAAGTTCCAAGACCCAAACTTTCAGCTTCTAGCATTCCATATGTTAAGGCAATTCCCGCATCATTTGCCCTTAATCCGACCATCACAGTACTTTTCTCAACAACCCTATAATAAAGCACAATAAGGTGAGGAGCATTATAAAAAATAGTGTTCCCTGTGGATTTAAAATATGCAGTAGCTTGTTTTTCTGATTGAAATCCCATGTAGGCAAAATTTGCTTTAACAATTTCGTTATTTAGGGCCTTAATTTTTTCAGGATCCGATAAAATTACATAGCGCCATTTTCGAGCATTAGATGCACTGGGAGCATATCTCATAGCTTCGAAAACCTTTTCTAAAAGTTCTTTGGGCACTTTTTTGTTTTTATAACGCCTTACTGAACGTTTAGCTCGAAGTAATTGAAGAAGTTTCTCACTTTCTACAATAGTTTCAGGTGCATCAATTCCAGGAAAAGTCTCTATATCATCTAGATCCTTTGTTATTATCGCGTTTTCAGGACAGATAGCAATACAGTGGCCGCAAATATTGCATGTATTCAATTTCTCATTAAAAATAACTTCTCCATCTTTATTGACATAAAAATACCCACGTCCACATTCTTGGATGCATTGTTTACAATTTGTACATTTATCTTTATCTATACCGATTACTGACATAGTCTTTGCTTTAATTTTGATTTGTTTATACCTTTTTTAGGTAAATTAAAGGTGATTTATAAAAAGTTGTTTAATAAAACCGTTCGATAATCTTTATAAAATAAATGAAAGCTCAAGCATTCATCAATTAATTTCTACATATTTATTTATATTCTATAAAATAAATCTTAAAATTTGACTAAATTGACTTAATTTTAATAGCTATTCTAATTCTTAACATGAATATTATGTCAAAAATTGATAACCTAACTTATGATGATGATATTTCTATAGTTCTCTGTGGTGCGGCTGGTCAAGGGATTCAAACTGTTGAAGCATTATTAACAAAAACCTTAAAGAAGACTGGTTATCATGTATTCGCAACAAGAGAGTATATGTCTAGGGTAAGAGGAGGTGTTAATTCTACAACAATCCGTGTTTCTTCTAAACCAGTTCGAGCGTATATAGATAGAATTGATTTATTAATCCCATTAAATGAGACAGCCTTACCTCACTTGAGAGAACGAATCTCTTCAGACACCTTAATCATCGGGGAAAAACAATATATTGAAACTATATCAAATATCCAGGCTAATATAGTAAAGATACCCTTTACTGAGCTCTCAAACGAAATTGGGGGTAGAATTTATGCCAATATTATTGCCTTGGGTGTAATATTATGCATGTTGAAATCAGAGAGAAAAATCCTTAATGAGTTACTTAAAGATAATTTTAAAACAAAAGGTCAAGAAATTTTAAATAACAACATTAAAGCCGCTGAGAAAGGATATGAAGTAATCGAGTCATTACTAAATTCGAATCAAATCAATCAAAGATTTGATATAAAGAAAAATCCCGAAATAAGTAACAATTATATACTAGATGGTACGCAAGCTATAGCATTGGGAGCCATAGCGGGGGGTTGTAATTTCGCTTGCTTTTATCCGATGGCACCTTCTACTGGTATTGGAACCTTTCTAGCCCAACATGCCCTAGAATTCGATATGATTGTAGACCAAACTGAAGATGAGATAAGTGCAATCAATAAAACCTTAGGAGCATCATATGCCGGTGCTCGATCTTTTGTCTCCACATCTGGTGGAGGTTTTTCTCTTATGACAGAAGGAGTGAGTCTCGCAGGTATGACAGAATTACCAATTGTGATGGTCGTAGGGCAACGACCTGGTCCTGCAACTGGAATGCCAACTCGAACGTGCCAAGAGGATATAGAGCTTGTTCTATATGCTGGTGCGGGGTGGTTTCCCAGAATAATTTTATCTCCGGGAACCATTGAAGATGCGTTTAAACTCACTCAAAATGCATTTAACCTTACACAAAAATATCATGTACCTGTGTTTATTCTTACGGATCAATATTTAGTAGACTCTTATTACAATATTCAGTCATTAGACCTTGACTCCTTAAAAATCTTTAAAAATATCGTTAAAACTGAAAAAGATTATGAAAGGTACCGATTTACCGATTCAGGAGTATCTCCTCGGGGTGTCCCAGGATATGGCGAGGGATTAGTTGATGCGGATAGTCATACACATGATGAATTCGGACAGATTACAGAGGATCCCAAAATTCGAATTAAAACTGTTGATAAGCGATTTAGGAAGTTGGAGCTTATTAAAAAAGAAACTATTCCCCCTGAATTTTATGGGAATGAAGATTTTAAATATTTGATTGTAAGTTGGGGGAGTAATTATTATTTAATCAAGGAGGCATTAGAAAAATTAGATAGAGATGATATTGGTTTTTTATTCTTCAAGCAAATATATCCAATTCATGAAAATGTAATTGATTATCTCATTAAAGCAGAAATTAAGATTTCCATTGAGCAAAATCCAACGGGTCAATTCGCAAAATTGCTTGAGAATGAGACACATATTAACATGAATCATAAGATCCTAAAGTACAGCGGTTATGTGTTTTCCGTAGAAGAAATCATTGAAAGAGTAAGAAATATAGTGGAGAGTGATTAAGATTTCAGGTACAGATTATGATTATGACACCGAAATTCATTGGTGTCCAGGATGTGGTAATTTTAGTGCAATGAAAGTAATGAAAGAAACTCTAACGGAGCTAGGAATTAAACCGAAGGATATGGTATTAGTATCCGGGATTGGTCAAGCAGGCAAGTTTCCGCATTTTATGAAATCACAAAGTTATAATGGACTTCATGGTCGATATTTATCAGCGGCGCTTGGGATAAAAGCTGCTAATCCAGAGCTTCATGTAATTGCTGTTAGCGGGGATGGATGCACTCTTAGTGAAGGTGGCAACCATTTTTTGCATACAATTAGATATAATCCTGATATAGTTAATATTGTGCACAATAATATGGTGTATGGATTAACAAAAGGACAAGCTAGCCCAACTAGTCAATTAGGATTCAAAACAAAAGTTCAAGTCTTTGGAGTTATAAATGAACCGTTTAATCCTGTCGCGGTTGCGATTGCTTTAAATGCATCTTTTGTTGCTAGAGCCTTTGTAGGAGATATCGAAGGAACAAAGAGTGTTTTAAGAAAAGCGATAAATCATAAAGGATATGCTTTAATTGATCTATTATGCCCATGTGTGACCTTTAACAAAGTAAACACTTTCCAATGGTATAAAGCAAATAGTTACAATGTAGATAATTCTCATAATCCATATGATCAAGAATCAGCGATGAAATTGGCCTTAGATACCAGTAAATTTGCATTAGGAGTTCTATACCTTAACCTTAACAGAAATACGTATGAAGAGAATGTACGCATTTATGACAATGATAAGCGTCCCTTATTTCAAAGGGATTTAAATAATGAAAAACTAAAGGAAGTTCTAGATACCTTTCGATAAATTCAAATTCATTTTGTAAAACATACGCGGAACTACCAAAAGAAAATGAGAGTTGAAGAATTTGATGTTTTGATTGTTGGAGCAGGGCTTAGTGGTTTAAGAGCAGGCTTGGAACTTTCAAAAAAATGGAATGCTGCAGTGATCAGTAAGGTTTTTCCCGTACGATCTCACTCTGGTGCCGCTCAAGGAGGAATCAATGCTGCTTTAGGCAACTTAGAAGAAGGGAAGGGAGATACCCCTAAGGGACATGCTTTTGATACAGTAAAAGGATCTGACTATCTATCTGATCAAGACATTGTAATGTTCATGTGTGAAGAAGCTCCTAAAATCGTTGTTGAGTTTGAAAGTATGGGTGCTCCATTTTCTCGATTAGACTCTGGGTTAATCGCACAAAGACCCTTTGGGGGTGCAGGTTTTCCACGTACGTGTTATGCTGGTGATAGAACTGGGCATACTTTACTTCATACACTTAATGAACAGTCAGTTCGTCATGGGGTTACTTTTTTTAACGAATATTTCATTGTCGACCTCTTTCAAGCTAATGGTAGGGTTGCGGGATTAATTGCACTTGATATTCCGAAAGGTGAATTAGTTTCTTTCCGAGCACCATATGTTATTTTAGCTACTGGGGGATTTGGTCGTATTTTTAAATACTCCACAAATGCAGTCATCAATACGGGGGACGGTGTAGGTGCTGCCTTTCGAGCAGGTGTTCCTATGCAAGATGTTGAATTCGTCCAATTTCATCCAACTACACTCTATGGAACAAACATTCTTATCACAGAAGGAGCGCGAGGTGAGGGGGGATATTTATTCAATATAGAAGGCGAGCGTTTTATGAAAAACACGGCTCCAAAGGCCATGGAATTAGCCCCTCGTGATATCGTTGCTCGTGCAAATGAAACAGAAGTCATTGAAGGAAGGGGGTTTGAAAACGCATACGTTCATTTAGATTTAACACATTTAGGAGCGGAAAAAATAAAGGAAAGGTTACCTGGTATTAGAGAAATAAGTATCTATTTTGCTGGGGTCGACCCTATTGAAAAACCAATTCCTGTTCAACCAGGTCAACATTACTCTATGGGAGGAATCGGTACAAAATTCGACAGCGTTTATGGAGAAACAGATTTATTGGGGCTTTATACGATCGGGGAGTGTTCTTGTCTTTCCGTTCATGGAGCAAATCGTTTGGGAGGCAATTCTCTATTGGAAACGCCTGTGTTTGGCCGTTATATCGGTAGAAAACTACTTGAAAAAGGTATACCTAAAAAATCTTCTTCGAGCGAGATTCAGGCCTCGGAGGATAAAACACTTGATGAAATCGAAGTATTGTTAAAAAGCTGGAATAATAATTCAGGCAAACAACCAGTAGAAATAAGAAATGTTATGGGTGAAACTATGAATACGTATGTAGGTGTTTACAGAACCCAAGATGCTCTTGAAAAGGCAGCTAAAAAACTTCCAAGATTACAAAAGGAATTTTTAACTACACACGTTTTAACAGAAGATAGAAGGTTTAATTATGGGTTAATCCGTACCCTGGAATTAAGAAGTATGTTAGATATCGCTGAAGCAACTGCATTTGCTTCGCTATGGAGAAAGGAGAGTAGAGGTGCTCACTTTCGTACTGATTATCCTAGTCGGAATGATGATGACTATCTTGTTCATTCAATGATTTACAGAGGAAAAGATGGTTTAGAAATGAAAACGAAACCAGTTAAATTGGGAATATTTGAAGTGAAGGAGAGGAAATACTAATGGGAGAAACACAAATATTTTTGATATATAGAAATTCTGGGATGGGAGATATCCGTTATGACAAATTTGAAGTACCTTTATCAAGGGGAATGAGTATATTAGATGCTCTTTTTTACATACAAGATTATTTTGATTCATCATTAGCTTTTCGATATGCGTGTCGGGGGGCAATTTGTGGATCTTGTGGTTTAACTATCGACAAAGTCCCATTACTTGCATGTAGAACTCAAATTTCAACAGTGAAAACTGAGAAAAAGCCAGTAAATTTGCCAGAATTTAAGTTTGGATCCAGCTTTGTTTGGGATTCCCAAAATGAGATTTTAATTGAACCATTACCAAACATGACAGTTCTGAAAGACTTAGTTGTCGATATGGAACCTTTTTGGAAGTTTTACAGAGAAGTTGAGCCATATTTAACCAGAGAATGGAACGATGTCGCTCCAGAATCTTTACAATCACCTTATCAGATGAAAAAAATCGAGCGGCTTGTTTACTGTATATTATGCGGATTATGTTGGGCATGCCCAGTTAGTAAAGAGAATCCCAAATATCTTGGCCCTGCCCAACTAGCGAAGGCCGATAGATTTATTAGAGATTCGAGAATCTCGGATGAGAGACAAAAGTTAGTACTCTCACGCGTTTTAAAAGATGATGCCGTGCCTGCTTGTGAAAAGTTCTTCGTGTGTAATAGGGTTTGTCCCAAAGGTGTTATGCCTGGAACAGCAATTAAAGATATCCGTGATGAGTGGCTGTTATAAAATAATATTTATTTCTTTTCTCTTTCTTGCTCCCATAATTCTTGGCCAATGAGCATCAATAAAGTGAAGAATATCATTGACTGAGAATTGTCTCCCTTTACTTCGAAAAGCCTCCCAGTATCACCTAAACGAGTACGACCACACATTATTCCTGTGAAAGTATCTAAATCAGTAGTTATGGTCGTATCAGGAGATTCAACATTTCCGTATAAAACTGCAAATTTTGGGTGCTCACTTAGAGGATTTTCGGTTTTAACGTAGAAATCTTCACCATTGTCCAATTTAACTTGAACAATTTTTTCCCAACCGTATATTTCATCTTCAGCATATTCAGAATTATTTGTAAAATACTTTAAAGCCTCAAGAAAAGGTTGTAGATCTTCCCCAAAAAGGCTCCTCGCCCTTATTTTTCCGAATATATTCAATGCTTCTTGTTCGTCCATTTTTAGATCACACCTATGGGAGTTATTATTATGTGAGTTGGATCATGTGCTTCTATTTTGATCCAGACAATGATTTTACTAACATTAAAATCATGCTGTATACCATATCGAAAGTGCTTACCCCGAGGAATTTCCTGACCGTTGATTTTTAGATTGAGATTTGAATCTAAGTTACTAATTATCAATGCAAGATTTTGAATAGGACAATCTTCACTTGCTTTTATTTTAAAATCAAGAGGATTCATTGATTCTGGGGTTAGGCAGTTGAAATAGTAGGCTCTTTCATGTGCAATATAGCTACCATCTTGGTAGGCGTCAGTATTCAATTCGATTTTGGGTGCTCTGAGCCAAGATTTAGCTAATACCACCAGACTTTCTTTATCATTTTTACCACAAACTCCATGAAGCATTATTCTTCTCCTCATCTCTGGTCCAATTTCATAATCTTCCCATTCTGCCATAGAAGAAACATTAGTATGGGATGGTCGGTCTGAAACCCAGGTAAATCGACCATCCGTTGGAATATTAGCGACTGGCCAAGAATTCCACCACGGAAAGTGAGAACCACTTTTTGCGAAATACGCATAAGGAAAGAATAAAGGATTACGACGTTTTTTCCTGTTGAATTGCTTTCCTGCTACTATACAAGGTCCATCGGGAACAATTAGGAAAGGAATTCTTTCAGATTTAACATTAATAATTTCAATGTTTTTATTTCGTGGGGCTAAAAAGAATTTAGGACTAAATTTTTCCCAAGAGTAGGTATAAGATTCCCCCTCCATATTGAAAAAGGTTACAGCATCTAATTCATAAGCATCTTCAGGTCTCATTCCCTCCCCTAATATAACAATAGATTCCTGAAATTCATGGGGTTCCATTGGTTGTGAGCTGTGTAGTGTTATATCCCGAATTCCTACACCATCAGGATAAATTACATAATACTCATCTGACCAATCTCCCCAATTTGTGAGAGAATCAACTCTACCCTGTCTGTAATTAGTATCCACGAGGGCATAACGCCAATGAATAACAACACGAGCATCGTTTGACTCGATAATGCGAACATGCGAGGTACGGCATTGTTTATCTGACATAGGTTCAGCACACCCATTAATGTCTGGATCAAACCTGTCAGCCCATGTTTCGTTAAATTCATTGGTGTACCATATTCCATTACCAGTTACCCATGCAGAAATGTAATTCAACCCTCTCCAAAAGACGTATTTAACGGGCATTTCGTCAAAGAGGACAACAATATCTGAGTGTTCTCTTATTCTCCATAGGCGATCCCATTCTTTATAATATTTAAGTGTGGTATAATACGCGCCAAATCTACCTGTTCCATCCGGAATCCTTGGTAAACCTCGCTTCTCTAATTGTGGAATTCCTATTGTAGAAATGTTTGTAAAATCTTCATGAATCTGTTCAACAGAAAGAGCTGAATTAAAAAATTTAAGTTCGTCAATAATCCCATCAATAAAAATCGGACAGGGAAAATGACCACCATTATTCACACCATTTGTAGGTTGGACCTCCTTGGCAGCCCTTCCAATATTAGAGGAATCATTTGGGAGTTTAACTTTCTCAGTAGGGTCAATAAAATTAAAAGAATCATGCAATTCGCCATTAATATAGAGAAATAATCCTCGATCATTATCAAATACACTTACAATTTGCATCCATCTAAAAAGCGGGGTTTTCTCTTCTGATTCAACTTTGAAGGCTTTGCCATTAATTTGTACTCTAAATCGAATCCTCCCAATATCGGTCACACCAAGAAAAAATCCATTTTTATCATCATAGTTCTCGATAATAGGACCTTCATTCCATGTATAAGCGCCGTTAGCGATCCAGGCACTAATTGTAAACTTCTCAAAGGATTCAGAGAGCCTCTGCTTGGGAATAGTTAGATGAGTTGTATACCCATCAAAACGCAGAGCTTTTCCCTTGATACCATCCAAAAGATCGATATAACCTATAATTTGATCCTTAGAATTGGAGACAAGATCCAATATAAAGGTATTATCAATAATTTTATCAAAATTCCAATGAGCAACTAAATAATCGTTCATTTTTTGTTTACCTCATTGTAAATTTACTCAAAAGACAGTTTAATTTTTAGTAATGCTAATATTAATACAATTAAGAACATTTTGCCTTTGTATAGCATAATTAAACAGAAAACATTTTGAAAATGATGAAGCAAGAAGTAATGACTGCTCCGGGGAAAATAGAGTTTCAAGATATTCCGATTCCTAAACTAAGTGATAATGATGTTCTCGTTAAAATCATGAGAATAGGTGTGTGTGGAAGCGATATTCATGTATATCATGGAAAACATCCTTATACCAGTTATCCTATTACTCAAGGACATGAAGTATCGGGCATAATTGAGAAAGTTGGATCAGATGTGAAGGATCTGAAACCGGGAGATAAAGTAACTATACAACCACAAGTGGTTTGTAATAAATGTTACTCATGTCTTCATGGAAGGTATCATATCTGTGATGATTTGAAAGTAATGGGATTTCAAACGACGGGTACCGCTTCAGAATTCTTTAAAGTTGAGTCAGCAAAGATTATAAAGCTTCCTGATGATATGACATATGAACAGGGTGCAATGATAGAACCCTGTGCAGTAGCTGTACATGCTACTTCGAGAACTGGAGACATCTCAGGATTAAATGTACTCGTATTGGGCGCAGGACCGATTGGAAATCTTGTGGGACAAACTGCTAAGGCTTTAGGAGCTAAATCGGTTATGATAACTGATATTAGTGATTTTAGATTAGAGATCGCCAAAAAAGTAGGAATTGATTTTGTTATAAATCCAAACAAACAAGATCTTAATGGAGAATTGGAAAAAGCTTTTGGTCCTAATAAAGCAGATTTAATAATAGAGTGTGTCGGGGCTAACAAAACGATTGATGCTGCAATAAGTAATGCAAGAAAAGGCACAGATATTATTATTGTTGGTGTATTCGGTGATAAACCCGCAGTTGATCTCGGTTTTGTTCAAGATCGTGAACTTAGATTGATCGGTACTCTTATGTATCAAACTGATGATTATATCAAAGCAATTGAGTTTGTAAACACGGGAAAAATCAAACTGGAGCCGTTAATGACGAAACACTTTCCCTTCGGGGAGTATAGTAAAGCATATAAGTTTATTGATGATAAAAAAGATAAAGTAATGAAAGTTTTTATAGATGTAAATCAAGAATAGGTGGAAAAAATGAGAAATATTAATTATTATAGTCCGACTGATTTTCGGTTTGGTTGGGGTAGAGTTGCTGAAGTAGGAAAAATTGTGGCGGAATATGGGAAACGGTGTTTATTGGTAACTGTTGGTCCAACTCCGGCTCTTGATCTTGTATTTGAAAAGATAAAAACGCTTTGTTTTAATGAAGGCGTCAAAGTTCTTCATTTTAATGGAGTACAGCCTAACCCAACAACTGATAATGTAGATGCTGCTGTAAAAATGGGGGAAGAGAATAATGTTGACATAATTTTGGGTGTAGGAGGAGGCTCTAGTATAGATACTGCCAAATGTGTTTCAGTAGGAATAACTCATGAAGGAGACGCATGGGATTATCGCGTTGTAAGCGGCAAACCGATTGAAGATAAAGTTCTACCAATAATAGCAGTAACTACAACTGCAGGAACAGGGGCAGAGGTTACCCCTGCTGCGGTAGTGTCAAAAACTGACATTCATCTAAAATATGCACTATATGATAAAATAATTTGCCCCACCGTAGCAATAATTGATCCTGAATTAACATTAACAATGCCAACTCATGGTACCGCATCAACAGGGTGGGATGCCTTTTGTCATTCCTTTGAATCCTATACTCACAATTTGGCTAGTTCTGATTATATTGATATGCACGCTCTTGAAGGTATGAAACTTGTAATTAAATACCTACCAATAGTTATGAAAGATGGACATAATCGAGAAGCACGGTGTATGCTTCATTGGGCTAACCTTCTTGGAGGACTCGCCATAACGAATTCCGGGGTTACTTTGCCCCATGGAATGGGTATGGCAATCGGTGGGAGTGCTCCTCATATTGCTCACGGAGAAGCACTAGCAATCATGTATCCTGTAATAAATCGATGGACATGGAACCATAAAATTGAGGAATATGCAACAGTTGGAAGGCTTTTCAATCCTGCATTAAATAACGAATCAGATGAAGTGGCTGCGGAAAAGGCGTGTGATGAGATGGATAAATTCTTGAAGGAAATTGGGATGTGGATGAGTTTTAGAGATAAACATGTTTCTGAGGATAAATTAAAAGATATTGCCGAAGATACATTCAAGCTTCCCGATTATGAGAATCATGCTAAAATTGCTACACCAGATGATGTGATGGACTTACTTAAACAGAGCTACGATCGTTGAACGAGGCAAAACTAAATGTCATCAGAAGATAAATATCAGCCAACCTGGAACTCATTAAAAAGACACCGATCTCCAGAATGGCTAGATGATGCTAAATTTGGAATTTATTATCATTGGGGTGTATATTCTGTACCTGCATGCGGGCCAAATGTAAGTTGGTATCCATTTTGGATGTATAGGAAGGGATCAGAACAATATGAATACCATGTTAAGCATTATGGTGATCCTACTGAATTTGGTTACAAAGATCTAATACCGTTGTTTACTGCAGATAAATTCAATCCGGACGAGTGGGCAAAATTATTCAAAAAAGCAGGAGCCAAATTCGCGGGTCCCGTAGCAATACATCACGATTCATTTGCGATGTGGGATAGTAAAGTAACTAAGTGGAATGCAGCCCAAATGGGGCCAAAAAGAGATACAGTCGGAGAAATGGAGAAAGCTATTAGAAAGCAAGGTATGAAATTTATGGTAGCATTTCATCATGCTGCTAATTGGTTTTTCTTCCCACAAAGTAGCCCTGAATTCGATACTGCTAATCTAGAATATTCAGGATTATATGGAGTGAGATATAATGGTCCATACAAGCGACATCAAGTGTGGCCAAATAAAGAATTTCTCGATTGGTGGAAAGGTATAGTAATTGAAGTAATTGATAATTATAAACCAGACCTTATTTGGTGGGATTTCGGACTTGGAAGAATTAAAGAAAACTATAAAAAAGAAGTTCTGGCTTATTATTTTAATAGAGCTGAAGAATGGGGTAGAGAAGTAGAAATCTTATATAAGATGAATAATTTGCCTCCAGGTGTTGGTGTTGTTGATTATGAAGTGGGGCGTGCTAACAGAATAACCTATTATAAATGGATTACAGATACATCAGTAGACACTATTCCTCAAGGAGCGGCCTGGGGATATGCTAGAGAAGCAGGTGTGAAATCACCCCGCAAATTAGTCCACAATTTTGTTGATAGAGTGGCGAAGCATGGTTACTTAGTTATCAACGTTGGGCCAAAATCCGATGGCACAATCCCAGAACTTCATCAAGAAGCACTTTTAGAAGTTGGGAAGTGGTTAAAGGTCAACGGAGAAGCTATATATGGAAGTACTCCCTGGTCTATAGCTGAAGAAGGTCCTACAAAGCTAGGAGAAGGTGGCATGTTTTCCGAAAGAAGGGATCGAGATTACACACCAGAAGATATTAGATTCACTACAAGAGACAACGCACTATATGCTATTGTATTAGGATGGCCTTTTCACCCTCAATTAACAATTACAACTCTTAGAACTTCATGGATTAATTTGAAAGAAGGAGACAATCGCAACTTATTCCATGTAATAGCTGAAGATTATATAGAATCAATTAAGATGCTAGGTGTTGACAAGGAACTTAAATGGACTTTAGATGATAATGGCCTTCACGTAGAATTTCCGGTTAAAAAACCTTGTGATTACGCAGTAACACTCAAAATCAGTTGGAAATAAAGTTATTCGTGATAGAAATTCATAATCATTGGGGATAGTATAATGGGATATATCAATCAATCTGGTAAATTTAATGATACCACTTGGCTTATTGATGCCGCGTTTAAGACACTTGAAGGTAATGTAATAAGAGGAGGTCATGCTGCCTATTTAATAAAAACTGAAGATAATTTTAATTGTTTAATTAATGCAGGAACTCAAAGTGGGGCGAAAAACATATATAAAGGCCTAATAAAAATAGGAGCATGGCCTTTACAAAGAATAATAATAACTCATTCTCATTGGGATCATACACAAGGAATCATCTATTTAAGAAATAAGGAGATACAAGAGAATTTACCTCAAATTGAGATTTTTGCCTCTAAAAAAGCTCTTCCCCGCTTATCAGACCAATCCTATAATTATTGTTTTACCTCTGAAGAGATTAATACTGAGTACCAAAATATTGAAGGTGTAATCCCACTAGAGAAAACAATACAACTTGGTTCTCATTATTCCTTAGAAATTATCGAAACTCCAGGTCATATGGAAGATCATATTTCCGTTTACGATAAACAAACAAAGACTTTATTCTGCGGTGATACGATAGGGATGCATTGGTTTCCCAAATTTTATGTGTGTAATGCAAATTCAATCTATTGGAAAGAAAAGGATTACCTTGAATCTATGAGGAAAATGAAATCGCTTGACACTGAATACTTATGTATCGCTCATTTTGGAGTATTAACAGAAAACGATATCCCTAACTTCATAGATAAATCCGTTTCTATGTATTATAGATGGATGGAAGTTTTTGAAAGATTTAGTGATAGAATTGAAGATTTTAATTTTATAGTTAACCAAATTTGGGATAATGTCTATAAGGAGTTTCATACTTTCCAAATGTTAAAAGAGACACTAATAGGTGCTGTAAAAAATGCTATTGTCTATTATAATGGTATTAAGAAAGCTTAAGCATGTAAAATTCAGAGATGTATATGAAACTTTCTTTCTCTAAATCATTTCTATTCTTTTTTGTAAGTGTAAATTCATATGAAATTCTAAAAAATTAAATAACAGAATGGTAAATATTATGATATCTCAATTTGAGAAATTTTAAAGGAGAGGAAAACAATGAAAGTTGAATCCATAGCAATAAACCTATTAAATCGTTCTATGTATCATTCAACCTCCTCAGGCGTTAATAAGACGAAATTCGAAGAAAAAGCTTTCTTCCCACAAGCCCTAGCATACATAGAGGATTATTGTACCAAAAATGGATTTGATATCATTAATGTGACAGGTGAAAATATTAGGATTTACCATCTCGTTAAACGATAAAAAATCCATTTAAATCCTTTTTTTTTAATCTTTTACAAATATCATTATATAAGACTCTAATTCAAACAAGGTGGGAATTCCAAAAAAGTCATATTTATCAAGAAGTAAGGATAAAAAAATTACAATAATTTAAAAAACAAATATTTCCCAAAGGAGGTAAATTATAATTATGGATTATGAACATATAATTTTTGAAACTGAAGGTGAAATTGCTACAATAACTCTCAACCGACCTGAGCGTTTGAATGCGTGGAATTGGCAAATGGGTCAGGAAATATGGGATGCTCTCTATAAAGTTGAAAGTGATCCTGATCTACGGGTCACAATATTAACTGGTGCTGGAAGAGGATTCTGCGCAGGAGCGGATTTGTCAGGTGGAGCGAACACATTTGATGGGTCAAATCGACCCCGTGAGGTAGATGAAAGAAGAAGAGAAGCGGGAAGCTTAATTAAACAATACTTTTCCTTGTTAAAACCAGTAATAGTGGCAATTAATGGCCCAACAGTAGGTGTTGGAGTTACTTTTATTCTTCCCTTTGATATTCGGATAGCATCCGAGAGTGCACGTATTGGAATTGTGTTTAATAGACGTGGTGTTATCCCTGAAATTGTCTGCCCTTGGATCTTGCCACGAATTGTTGGAATTAGTCGGGCTGCAGAATTAATGTATACAGGAAGAATCTTAAATGCCCAAGAATCATTAGAATACGGACTTGTTAGTAAAGTTGTACCGGATGATAAGTTACTTGAGACTGCTCGAGAGATAGCAGATGAGATATTGTTGAGTGCTCCCGTTAGTGTAGCACTCACCAAGCGTATGTTATATGACTTTCTTACTGAAACGGATATTAATAAAGTTGAGTCAATAAACCATCGTTATTTTGGATGGACAGGATTACAACCCGATGCGAAAGAAGGAGTTATATCATTCCTTCAAAAGAGAAGACCTAAATGGAAATTAAAGGTTCCAGGAGATTTACCAAAATTCTTTCCGCTAAAATGATTCAAAAAATTGAAATTGAGTTAAAGGT
>JAEOTL010000379.1 GCA_016839845.1 Promethearchaeota archaeon | reverse complement strand
ATTCCTTAAATTATCTAAACATAATGTAAATATTATATAAAAATTTATTAAAATTTGATTTTTAAATTTTGGTATAAAATTTTATATTTTTCTCGCTATTTATGTTCTTAGAACAATAATAATTATTGATTATATGTATCATGTCGACTCGTCGTCCTCAATCCAGACGTAAGAAAAGGAGAAGTGGAAGTGCACCAATGCCTATGGGTGGTGCTGGATTAATGAGATTTTTTGAAGACAGCTCAATTGGTGTAAAAGTTGGACCAATAAGTACTGTAATATTATCCGTTGCTTTAATTTTGCTGGTTATTTTGGCCCACGTAGGTGTATTCAATTGGCTCTTCACACCTGGAGGGGGCTAATAGAACTACTTAATGAATTTTTCAAAAAGATATTATTAATTATACAATGAAAATCTCTGAATTTCAAAAATTAATAAGAGATCTCTATTTTAATCAGGATAAAAAAAGAGGGATACATAGTACATTTATTTGGTTAACTGAAGAAATTGGGGAATTAGCTAGGGTATTACGACAACAAGAAATTGATATACGCAAAGCATCAGAGGAATTAGCTGATATTACTGCCTGGACTAGTTCAATAGCAAATTTGTTAAATATTGATCTCGAATCTACCCTATTAGAAAAATATCCAAACATGTGCAAAAAGTGTAAGTCAAATCCATGTATCTGCTGGGAATAAAAAACTCCTCGTTTCTAAGATATAATTTGCGCATACTAGAGTCACCTCTATTTGTCGACTTTTCTAAAAAACAATCAATTTCAAGGGAAAATAATATAATTATTTTAATATTATTTAGCTAGGTATGAATCTAACAACCAAGAAAATCTGGATTGACATAGAACAGCCTAAAACAGCGATAATGTTTCAGTCGCTAATAAAAAAATTCCGAGAAGAAAGTGCTGAAATCTTAGTTACTGCTCGTGATTATGATTCCACTTATCAGATTTTGAATGATTTTAAGATCGATTATAAGAAAATTGGTAAGCATGGGGGAGATAAATTAGAAACCAAACTAGGAACTTATATTGATAGGTTAAGAGCTCTTTTCCCATTAATTAAAGAATTCGCTCCTGATCATTTCGTGACGTTTTTATCAATCGAAGGTACTAGAATAGCATATGGATTACAAATACCATCAATTGGTATTAATGATGAACCACGTAATGAACCGGTATGCAAACTAATTCACCCCTTTATAGATAAGATTATTACTCCTGAATGCATTCCTATAGAACAATATATCAAACTTCATGCTGATCCTGAAAAAATCATAAGATATAATGGATTAGATGAGATTGCATGGCTATCTGAATACGTGCCGAATCCTACTGTGTTGGAAAATAACAATTTAGAAAAAGGAAACTTTCTGTTAGTGCGAAGTGAACCGACTCATGCAAGTTATTTTGTTAATAAGCTAAAACCTGAAACGACAATGATTAGCGAATTTTTCCCCGGTATTTACAAGGAATTTCCTAATCATACATATTTACTTTTAGTTAGATCAGAGAAGCAAGAACGGTTTCTTTCTGGCAAATTAAAAGATTTTTTGAGGGAAAAAAATGTAATCATAACTCAGTTCCTTCCAAATATTGTAGATCTGTGTTTTTATGGGGCTTTAATAATTAGTGGGGGAGGAACAATTGTAAGAGAATCAAGCTTATTAAATGTACCTAGTATTGAGTTCTTTCCAGGTGATTCAGCACCCCAAGAACTCTTTTTAATGCAAAACGGGTTTCCCCTTCAGCATATTTTAGATCCATCAATAGTAGTGAAAAAATCAGTTGAAATTCTTTCTAAAGGTCCTTCAGCTGATCGTTTCAAGATTAGCTCATTTAAAGAAAGACTTAGCAGGTTTGAGAATCCGAATGAAATTTGTTTTAATTTTGTGAAGGATAGGTTAGTAGGATCAAAAAAGTGAATACTATTTTGGTTGAAAATTATACTTCTTTTGAATTGTGGTTCTTTTTGAATCCTATCAAATTTTATGAATCTTGTTGTATCAAATAAAAGAAAATTTAAGCAGTATAAAATAACTCTACCAAGAATATGAATAATTACATAAACTTTGAATGGGGATTTCAATTACTAACTTAGAATTGTACGATGACATCGCGACTATAAATCACGTCAAATCATTAGATATGAATAGGACAGCTTCTACAACTGGGGAGACTGAAGCACTAAACTATATTAAAGATGAGTTGATTAAAGGAAACATTAATCCGGATATTGAACACTTTAATTGGGCTGGACCTCTAAGAATATTAATGAGAATGAGCTACTTGATAATGTTTACTTACTTAATCTTGACTCGATTATTTCTAGTAATCATCGCTTATCTCGTTTTAAAAAACGCATTTGCTACAACACGGAATATTTCATTAATTAAGAAGGAAGAATCCAAAAATATTATTGCCCATATCCCTGCTAGAGAAGAATCCGAGAATAGACCATTGGTTATTTTTACGGCGCATTATGATTCTGTCTCGGTAAAACTCTCTTATAAATTTCAAGTAGTTGTGTTTTTTTTCTATAGGTTTATAATTTTTTTCTATATTGCTCTTGTAGTTGTTTTTTCATTGCTGTTTGTATTTAGTTATTTTTTAGCACTAAATCTTTCAAGTTTCTTTATAGCTTTAATAACTACTGCTTCAATTGTAGGGGTATTTGTTTCGATTCCTATATTGTATTTGGTTTTCAATGAGAATCCCTCATCAGGATCGATTGATAACGCAAGTGGTGTTGCCATTTCAATTGAATTAGCAAAAATTTTTAAAAAATATCCACTCGATAAAATGGATATTTTGTTTATATGGACTGGAGCTGAAGAATGGGGACTAAAGGGATCAAAAGATTTTTGTAAAAGACATTTCAAAAGGTTAAGTCAAAGATATGATTTTGACACGTCAATAAATATTAATCTTGATATGATTGGTACCTATATTGGCCTTTTTAATTCATCAGGAATAATTAAAAAAAGTAGAATAAACAAAGATCTAAATGATGTTCTAGAAACAACTGCTAACACTTTGGGAATTTCCATTGATAGATATAATAGGATATTAAAACCAAAGAGTGACTATCGAATGTTCCAAAAATATGCAAAAAAAATAAAAAAAAACTTACAGATAGGTTTTTTTCATTCTAGTAGGGATTCTAAATATATACATTCTATAAAAGATACTCCTGATAAGTGTAGTAGTGAAAACCTAAATGGCTGCTTAAATATTTGTCTTCACACCTTAAGGAGTATCGATTTGAAGACATAATTTAAGAAATGATCAGGTTGTTTTTTCAACTCTCCAGAAATTTAGTATAGATTTCTTCAATTTTTCTACCGACCGATTCCCACGTATATCTTTGTATAAACTTCTGAGCTTTTTCGATGAGTTTCTGTCGTTCTGGCTCGTTTTTTAATAGAAAAACGATTTTTTTTGCTAATTCTACAGGATTCTTAGGAGGAACAAATATTGCATTATCTTGTAAGACTTCTTTATATACATTCAATGAAGAACAAATTACTGGGGTACCGCATGCGATAGCTTCGACTGGAGTTAACCCAAATCCTTCAGAAGCATAAGAATATGTTATAAAAAGATCACCCATTGAATAATAATAGGGGACTTCTTGTTCTTCTACGAAACCAACAAAATGAATGTCTTGATATTTATTTTTCCATTCTCGATATGTTTTTTCCATTTGGAAATCAGGTTTACCACCTACAACTAAAGATAGATTAGAAATGGTTCTTTTAGCTATGTTATATGCTTTAATTATATCATCAACGCCTTTATAGAAGGCTATTCTTCCAATATAGATAATTACTGGTCCGTTGATGTTCAATTTTCTTTTGAGCTCCTCAGCTTGTTTTAAGTGTGGTTTAAAATGGTCCTCTATGCCATAATAATGAACGTGAATTTTAGTTTTATCAACTTTAGGCATAAAATATTTCATTTCATTTTTAGCACTATCTGAGCCAGTAGTAATAATAGAAGATTTATTTACAGCTAATTTAATCATATATTTTTCAATAGGAATTTTAGTAAAAGTAGTTTGAAATGGTCCCAAATCCTGAATAGTTGTGATAAATCTTTTTTTATTTGATAAGATAATCGGTAATGTCCCTTTGGGTGCATTTCCATGAAAGATATCAAATTCATGACTATTAATGTATTTCACTGCTCTTAGTAAAAATGCAGGAGCCCAAATAAATCGTCTAGGGATTAAATCCAACTGTACTATATCAGGATCTTTGAGATCGATATTCCATTTTCCAGTTAGTAATTTCACGTTATGTCCTTTGTTTCTTAGATAATCAAATATTCCCCGAAAACTCTTTCCTGCCCCATCAAGGCTATCTGGAGGTATTTTTAATGAGACAAGGCAAATATTTAATTTCTTCATGATTAAAGGAAGTTTACCATTATGAAATAATAATAATTTTAATTTAGGTTAATTGTTCATATCCATCTTCTGTTACCAAGAAAGTTTCTTCGGATTGTGCAATAAATTCTCCTTTTTTTTCAGCTAAAACAAAGTGAGCTTGTAATTTCCCTTGTTGGATCAACTCTTGGAGCCCAAATGCAACTCCCATCCTAAATTCTTTTGCCAACCATCTCTCGGCAAAAGGTAAAGATTTATAATTCTTATTTATAAATCCCAATATTTGCTTTGAAGATTTTCTCCGTAATGGAACTCTCCCAGCATACGGATTTAATTCATAGATATGTGAAGATGGGGTATTATGAATTGAGCCTTCACCTGTACTTGCGAAAATTTCTATAGAAAATACTTCACCCTCTTCCATAACATCACCGCCTTGAGATCCTAATTCAGGCACTTGTTTTGGTCCATGAACTGTCCACCGCTCGATTTGGTGACCCCCAAGCTCTTTAATTGGTGTAAACTTAAATCCTCTTACAATATCTTCAATTTTTTGCCCAATTTCTCTAGTGTTTGTCTTTGGCTTTACCATCATCTTTGCCGCATCAAGAGAAACCTCTGTGGCTTGTATGATATTCTCAAGAGACTCTTCCTCATTAAAGTTAACTGTAAAAGCAGTATCGACGATATATCCTTCTACATGTACTCCTAAATCAATCTTAACCATATCACCATCATTTATTACTAGCCCATCATCTTTAAAGGGAGATGTATAGTGAGCTGCAATATGGTTAATACAAAAATTTACAGGAAATGCACAAAATCCACCTAACTCCTCAATTTTTGCCTCTGTGAATGTTACTATATCTAAAGCTTTTTCCCCAACCTTGATTTTTGGTTTTAGAATCTTTTTTACTTCTTGTGCGATATTACCAGCCTTTTTAAGGGACTCATTTTTGAGTTTTAGTTCCTCTTCTTTTTCTATCTCTTCCTTACTTTTTTCATTTTGGGTTCCGTTATCTAACTTTTGATTCTCTGTCATTAAAATTACTAATGTGGATTTTGATAAAAATATTTTTTAAATAAGTATTAACTTTATTATTAAAATTATTATTTAATTTAGATCAAAAATAAAAACAATTTTATAATAGTACTTTATTATTAGAATATTAAACACTTATACTTTCAAGTTGATTAACCTTTGAGTGAAAACATCGCTGAACTCACAGACTTATTACGCCAAATGGAAGCTATAAATCCCGATATACAAGGTTCAGCGATAGTAAGCGTTCAGGGGCTTCCCATATGTTCTGCGCTTGCTAGAGATGTAAATGATGGGATTGTCAGTGCTATGAGTGCTGCTATTCTAAGTGTGTCGGAACGTGCCGTGGAAGAACTAGCTAGGGGAGATTTGAAGAGTATTCTTATTGAGGGTAATGATGGGAGCATTATTTTATCAAAAGCGGGTGAAAATGCGATTTTATGCACACTTGTTAGAAGTGGATCCTCTCTTGGAATGGTTTTTTTGAACATACAGAACGTCTCCAGAAAAATCTCGAATTTTTTAGACTAAAGCAAGAAAGAAAGGATTGATCAGGCTCTTTTTGCATTTTCGTTATTAAATTTCTAGCGGATTATTTGCGAATTTCTTCGATTTGATCGAAAATACTATCAAATCGTTCCTTTATAGAGCCATATAAGCCTTCTTCTTCAGAAATTACAGAGTTGATTGCAGTTTTTAGCCCATAATGACTTTCAGAAATCAAAACTCTTATTGGTAAAGTAAGAATATCTGTAAAGATCATCAACACTTCTTGAAAAATATTAATTATCTGAGGTACTTTTTCACGTGTTTTGTCAATTGTAGAGGTTTCAGAAGAAATTAATCCATCTTCTCTCTCCTTTTTTAATTCTTCCCAAATATTATCTTTTAATTCTGTAAATTCAATACCTAGATTTTCTAGAGCCAGTTGTGCTCCTTCAAAGAGATAATTTATTGTATCTTTACCTGTAAATAGTTTAACATTCTCAACCATTTCTAGGGGGGCTAAACCATCAAGAAAACTGACTAATAGTTCATTGTAATCTCTTATTACGTCCAAAGGGATAAAAAGTAAGGTCATTTGCCTTAATTGCTTAAAGACATAACCGAATACCTTGGCTAACCATTCATTCTTAAAAGCTTTTTCTAGCAACCCACCGTATTCATTTAGAAGATGAATCCCCAAAAAGCCAATGATTCTTACCATATCATCTTCATAATTTCTGAAATAATCAAAGAAGTGATCAGGTTCCATGTTTAGTTTTTCTCTGATGATATCAGAAACTCTTTCTTTTACACCATCCAATGGTTCATCAAGGTATTCCTCTAGTTTATCAATAGAAATTACATCTTGAATTTTATCTATTATATCAAGCTTGGTTTCTTGCACTATCTCTTCCTCATCCACTATCTCTTCAAAAGAGACCCCTAATGACTTTCTTTCATGAGTTCTCGCATTTATAAGCTCCTGCCATTCCTTGTAATCATAGATTTTACATAGGATTTGTAGACTCTCTCCCCCTTTTGCGATACATGATTGTTCTACAATTTGAATTCTATAATCATTTCTTCTTATTTTTAATATAAAATTAGCTACAGCTTCCAACATTCCACATAATCCACAAGCTAGTCCTTCAGTATCACTGTCCTTCAGCTTGCTAAATTTAAACGTGTCTTCAGAATCCTCACCATAGTCGGCACAAATTGGACATCTATTAATTTTTAATAAATAATCATTGTACTTAGAATCCTCTCTAGGAATTTCTTCGTAGGAATGATCTTCTAACTCTCTTCCAAATACTACAACCCATAATATCTCGAAATAATCTAGAACTTTTTTAGGGGAGCCTGGCATAAATTTGAAAATGTTTGAGTGACGTTCGCATGATTCATGAGCAGCTCTTCTCCCGATTTCTCTAAGAAGTATTAAACTCTCCTTTTCATTGTTGGTAATATTGTTTATTTCTTTCAGAATCTCGCGATATAATAGAGTGTAAAAAAGGGCATTTGTTGATCTACCAAATACTTTTGTGATTTTTTTCATCAACCATTGAAAAGCACCCATTTTTAGCTTCCCTCCTTCAATTTATATTTAAAGACTTGAATGCATGTTTTATTTCCATAGGCTTGAGACTCACTTACTTCTAACGGATATAACAATATTGAAGAAGAATCAGAAGAGTTATTACTGATTTGAGAGATAATTTCAGCGACCATTCCTAAAATAATTTCACAACCCGCAATAGTAATATTATCATATTGGTACTTACAGAGAGCGCATTTTGAATCTTGAACTTTAACGACATTTTCTAGCTCATCAATTTCAATCGTTACAGTGCTATTCAACATCTTTTGATAAATTGTAGTTATTACATCCTTTAAATTCGAAAGAAGAACTGTTTCTGTTGGTTTCCAATATCGAACGTAAGTCTTGGCTATATTTTGGCCCATTATTCTTAATCTCTCTTTTACATTAGAAACCTCATTTTTCTCCATGAAACTTGCTAAGATGTGAATGCTATTACGCATTTGATTCATCGTCGCATCTGTTGTGATTAATTCTTTCCTTGAATAATTCATTAGTCATCAATAGTTTCTTATCTTAAATTAAATAGTGAAAGATTTCATAGAATAAAAAATTTTTAATCTTATTAACAGATTATTTGTAGGATAATTAATTAAAAAGTAAAAAAAATAACCTTCGTTTAAACTATCAAATTCATCTTGAAACATATAAATTTAATATTATTTCCTTTTTTGTTCTCTACTTTGTAGTATGCCCCCAATTAGACCCACTACACCTCCACAAGCCATCAAAATAGCTCCTAGAATATATAGAAAATTTTTAAGATTCAAATAACCAATGAGTATGGAAATAAATCCGACATAGAATAAAATCCCTCCCTCGCTTGTCATCCTTCTAAGAGACGTCAACGTGGGATTCGATACGAGCGATCATTCTATCCACACCATCCTCCTCGATGGTGATGGTTATCGCTCCAGTTGGACATACCCTTTCGCACCTCCCGCAACCTTTGCAGTGATCCTTTCCCTCCCGGTCAATCACGGCTACGTGGTCGATGACCTCCATTCCACCGTATATACACACCTCGAGGCATTGCTCGCATCCATTGCAGAGATCCCCATCAACCGTGACGGACACACCCTCCATTTTTTGATGCCACCCCCTCAGATACATCGGCGAGTCCTTGCCACCCGCCTCGACACAGCAACAGGGGCAACAGAAGCAGATGTGCATCAGATCGCCCTGTTCAGGAAGAGCCCTATAGACGATCGTGTCGGATTTGACTCTCCCCAGAGAAGGTAGGAGACCAGCAGCAACAGCACGTCGCGATCGTTCCAATGCCTCTTCTTTGGTACCGATCCTTCCAAAAGTATTCATCCTCAGGGCCCCCTTGCCCAAGGCCATGCATCCGATGGACTGGTCATAATTCTCGCAATTGGCGAGTGATCGACACGGGCACATAGTGAAAATATAGACGTCACTTGCCTTGTTTATGAAGTATTCGAGAACTGCAAGAGGTATCGACTGGTTCTCGTATGTGCCCAAGGACTCATTGATTGGAATGCGAACGTCATTCGAGTTCTCGGGATCTGTGGTTCGCTCCATGATCGGCCGAAACACGGGAATTCTCACCAGGCGAGAAGACAATCTTCTTTGCTTGGGAGGGTCATTCTCTTTTGCGGTACTCAACCTAGGGGCATTGCCGGGGGCAAAACCAGTTACCTTTCCAATTCTCTTTTCCTTATACGTCCCGTCGGGGCGCTTTATGCCAACCAAGAACTTAGTCCCCAGGAGGGCCGGCCAATGACTGATTTCGTCGTTGAGGAACTGGTAGGCCAGATCGAGATCTTTGCACCCCAGTACCAAGGTCGGGTCTTCAGCTTCTTCGTCGATCTTGAATGAATACTCTGTTTCGTCGAATATTTGATATCCTCTGATAGAGCCGAACTTCCATTGCACTACTTCGTGGAATTCCTCCATATCCTCTCTGTAAAACTCATACTGCAGTGCATATTTCGCAGTATCTTCCAACATCTTTACAAAAAGCTCTCTCACTTTGGCCTCTTTCTCTTCCATGGCTACTCCGCCCCTCTCTTCCATCTTTCCTGAATTTTTCGATACATTCGTCCCATACTTAAATAAGAATTAATATTTTATATATACCTTATTATAAACGATCTATGTTTACGTTTAGATGGGTATGGTGGCTCATTAAAAAGAAAAAAAAGAAAAAATTCTTTCAACATTACATGGCTTCTATAACCTGTCTCATCACAGCCTCTCCGGTGGTCAATTTATAACAGAATCGGACACTTATCGGTGATAGAATAATACGTCTGTACCCGATGATTAATACTTCCTTGATAGTTGGGATTCACTTTCTTTTCTTTAGAGAGAAATGCTCGAGAACTAAGGCATCTAAGACTACTGTCGACTGTCTTTTTTGACAAACCTAGTATCGGTAGAAGATCTAAAAGAAATTTAGGTCCCTTGTTTTGAATTATTTTTAAGATAGTGAGCTGATTCTTGCCAATATTTTCTCGTTTGATAAATTCATACTGGAGAGTCATTGGATCTTTTTTACTCGGAATGTCGTTTTCAAGGAAATTCTTAAATTGGACATCATTATTTTCTAGGTTAGTTTTGATGAGTTTTCTTCCTTTATCTGTTAAGGAGTATTGATAATGAGATTTAAAATTACTAAAAGTGTAAGGATTCTTCATCTTATCTCTAGTAACATATTGACGTTTGTACAATGCCCTTAGAGTTGAATCTATGCTCTGTAAATCTCTTTTTACCATTCTCACTATTTCGGTTATGAATAATTTTTTATGTGTCATTAATAAAAAAAGTATGAGTTTTTGGCATTCAGAGAGCCGTTTTTCACTCGATTTCTTAATTGCTTGAAGGAACTTTTCTCGTATTTCTGGTTTATACATAACCTCTTTTGCAACAACAGACTGACTCATTCTAAAATCAGGTGATCTCCTTTGTTTTAAGAATTCTTTGTACTTGCGTGGACAATTAAAACGATTAATGTTTGCTTCTGAAGTTGACCGTCTAGGAATATTGTGCCTTTTCATGAAGCTATATATGGTACTTTCTGAACAACCTATATTACTTGCGATATCACATACAGACCAATGGGGTTCTACTTCCCAATACCAATGTTTTATATTGGATACTGTCAACTGAGGATATACATCTGTCATTTGGGTAAAATATGACCTAACCTTTATAAACAAAAAAAAAACACTTGGGTGATTTTTTGGAAATTTTTGGATTACTTTTATGACATACTTTTTTTTGTTTAAATAGCCTGAAGATATTCCTCACTAAAAACCTCAAAAATTTCAATATAATGACAGAAATAGAACTTGAAGAACTAGTTCCTGCAAACAATCAAAATTTTCATATTGATTTACTATATGAGATTTATCTATTAAAGAAACAAAGGGAACAGTTAATATCCAAGCTCAAATCTTTTAGGAAGCTGTTAAACTCTGGGTGTAGTTCTAACTTTAAGTATAAATTTGAAGCTCTTAAGGTTGTAATCGCAGAAAATGAAACGCGTTATAGAAATCTTAATTCAAAAGTAAATGGAGAAAGGAACTTATTTACACTCAACACAAACTTCGAGCAAACTAAAGGATTTTTGAGAAATCTAGAGAAAGAGAGGAAAAAAGGTCGAATTGAGTTAAGTGATTATGAGATAACTAAGGGATATTACCTTCAAAAAATGTTAGATTTTGAAACTAACTTAAGTCATTTACAAACTGATGCTCTCTCTTATATCGACATTTTAAAAGATAAGTTAATAAATCTAGAAGACCAGAGGATTGTGCTTACAACTGAAAAGCTGAGAAAAACCATTAGTAAAGAGGATTTTAGGGAAAAAATCGATAAGCTATCCAAGGAAAAACAAGAGCTCGAAGAAAATTATTATCTTTATTCGCTACATCTGATTAATAATTTCACGAAGGATTTGTTCCCCACTAGCACCAACCATAAGACCATTCTTCACCAAAACTTGACCTTGAACTTCTATCGGGTGGTTCAGAAGTTCACCGTTATTGAAAAAAATCATTGTGGGAATTGCTGTAACTCCAAAGCGCTCGCCAAGTGGACGGTTAAGATCTAAGTCCTCTTTCAGTAACTTAATCAATCCTTCATTTTTTAACTTTTCTAAAATCGGGCTTAAAAACTTGCAGGGCCCGCACCAAGTAGTAAATATATCAACTATTACTTTTCCCTCTTTCAGATCTTCTGTTATTTCAAGGCCAAACTCTTGTAATTCTTCGATCTTTGTCATAATTATCTTAATTTAATGTTTATTGCGATCTTAATATAATTAGGGTATTTAATGTTTAATTACTTTTATTAATTTCATTTACAAATTAAAACCTCATTGAGTAAAAATTGGTGAAAACCCCTATATTCACAAACTTAATTTCAAAAGAAATAATTTTAAAATCAAGAGTAAGTTATACTACATAATATTAAGATAAACTGAAAAGTCTTATGGCAACTATAGATTTTGAATTCAGGAACCAAATTCTTGGGAATGATATTGGGAGTACCTTAGCCTATTGTTATCAATGTGCCACATGTAGTGGAGCATGTCCAGTAGCACAAGTTACAGAAGGGAGGTACAATCCGCGAAGATTAATACTTGACGCCTTATTAGGATTAAAGGAAAAGATTTTCGGACCAGAAAATGCTTTTAATATATGGGGGTGTACAGTTTGTGATACCTGCGATGAGGTATGCCCCCAAAAGGTGGAACTTACAGAGATTTTCATCATATTAAAGAATATGAGCATTGAACGAGGAGAGGCACCAGCTCATTATGTAGGTCAAGCATCAGCAGTTATGGAATTTGGAAAAGCAATTCCTATGCAGCCAGCTATAGAAAGGAGAAGAACACAGTTAGGTTTGCCAGAGATTATTGCTCCTGACGTATCTGAGGTACAGAAACTTTTAGAAGCAACTAAGTTACCAGAAAAACTCCCCAAATCTGAATAACTGTATTTATCTTATTTTTGAATTTATTTTCTCAGATTTTATATTAGAGTTTATTAGGTTGTGTGCTTTAATAGTGCTATAGTGGATTAGATATATTATTTTTAGTTGAGGTTAGATAAGATGAGAAAACCAATTGTAGGAGGAAACTGGAAGATGAATAGAGGTACTCCTCAAGAGTCCAGAGAAATGCTGGATGAATTAATCCCGGCGGTGGAAAAGATTCAAAATGTGGATATTGTAATTGCACCTCCTTTTACTAGTCTATTAAGTGCAAAGGAGATTTTGAAAGGTACTAATATAGAATTGGGCGCACAAAACATGTATTTTGAAGATAAAGGGGCCTTTACTGGTGAAATCTCCCCAAATTTTCTAAGTGAGATAGGTGTAACATACGTAATTCTCGGTCATAGTGAACGAAGAAACGTGTTTAATGAATCCAATTCTTTAATTAACCAAAAATTGAAGAAAGCCTTACAAACTGGATTAAAACCGATAGTGTGTATAGGTGAACATTTAGAGGAGAGAGAAACGGGTAAGACAAAGGATGTAATTCAAGCACAGCTTAAAGAAACGTTTAGTAGTCTTACAAAGGATCAGATGAAGCAAGTTGTAATCGCCTATGAACCAATTTGGGCTATTGGAACAGGTAAAACAGCGAGTCCCGAACAGGCAGAAGAAATCCATGTTTATATTCGAACACTTCTCTCCCAGATATATGATAATGAAACAGGAGATTTAGTAAGAATTCAATATGGGGGATCAATTAAGCCTAATAATGCTGAAGAACTATTTTTCAAAGAAAATATTGACGGTGGTTTAGTAGGTGGCGCCTCACTTCAAACAGATTCACTTACACAAATAATAAAAGCAGCAGAAAAATCTTTTAAGTGAAAATTTTGTACGGGATGTTTTAATTATTGTCCTAGAATGTTATTGAAATTGTTTATCACTTTTGTAGGGAATTCACCGAAGTAACTTTGTGGATCAGCAAAAAGCAAATAAAAATATGGCTCGAACAGTGATTCTTCTACTGTAGTCCCAATACTGGATTTTATAATGCATACTTGTATTTGTTCGTCAGCAAAAAATGATGTTCTGTATCTCCATTCGAGAGGAGTTATTTCAGGCACAATACCAATCCCTCTTAAAATATGATTTGTATCCTCCAGGGAATATTTTTTCCCGTATGTCACTATTGGAGAAAGATCAAAAGATGTGATACAAATGCCCCATAAGCCATATTGTTTCATATCACTTAAAAACTCAGTTGCTGCGTTTTCAATTTTGCTTTGATGGCTTTTTATGGTTTGTCGTGCCTTAGTATCGGTTAAAATTTCCTTAATTTTCTTTTCTTCATTTTTTAAAATCGAATCAGCAGAGTCTAATGGCATCTTGGCGCTTATATAATTGTTATAGATTAGCTTTATTTTTTCCTTAACTGATTTATGAAGTAAAAATGGTTCTGTTTGTGTGGTAATTAAAACATCTCCTTCAAGAAGGGCATTTCCGTTTCGATTTTTTGGGATTTTGTTTTTCTTTTTAGCTTTAAACTCAAGTCTTTCAATCTTTTTATCAATGTTTCTAGCAAATTCAAATAAAGCGGAAATTAAACCCGCTGTGAGATCAAATTTTGATTCATCATTTAATTGTTCATGAACGGTGGATTTGTCCTTTGAAAAATCAAAAAATCTGAGAAAGACTTTTACACCTTCGGGTATGGGTTTAATTATTGTATTATAATAGGGGTATCCTGTAGTTGAGATGATGCTCAGTTCATAAATTGTCATTAGTAGTCGTTAGCCAAGGTAATTATTTATTTAATCAAACCCATTTCTTATTAGATTTAATGTTTTCTCAATAAAAATAATTTATTTAATCATAAGTTAATAAGATCCTATTTAAACTAAGGTTATTTAAGCTTTTACTCGGAATCTAGTATGTTTCGTTATCGTATAACAATTGCTGGTTTTCCTGGGAGTGCTTGAGAGGCTTTATTTTCCTTTGAATCTTCTTCTAATAATACTTCTACTTTGCACCTATGTTTTTTTTCAATAATTGGCTTTATTTCGTTAAAAAATTTGAGTTCTTCCCTTGGAATCAATGTAAATCTGGAGTACTTCCCTACGTTTTTTAATATTTTGGTAAGAATGCTGTTAGTTAATTTGCTTTGATTCTTAAACTCATTCTCTTGCATTAAATTCTTCATGATTGTTCCATGATTTTTCGTTTCTTCTATCAAAGTTAGGATATTGTTATAGAGTCTGAGTTTCCAAGCAGCAGCAACGATTAGTGTAATGGAATCAATTTTATCTTTTTTTACTGCTGTTTTAATATTATTTAAATCTTCCAATATATTGCCCATTAATCTCCACTTATAATCGGAATCATCTGTTAGGAGTTCTTGTTTAAATTCAGGCCATTTTGCCAGACTAAGATACCCCTCTTTTTCACATATCTCCCATATTTCCTCTGTCATGTGAGGGGCTATTGGGTGAAGTAGTAACAAAAGTTTTTCTCTACATTCTTCAAATGTTTGTTCTTTAACACCCTCTGCTTTGTATTTAGTTAATTCTGCTGTAAACTGTATTAAATTGTTAACTGCATTTCTGATAGCTAGATTTCCCATATTTTTTGTGAAATCTTCAATGGTTTTATTAAGGTAATATTCAATTAATGTATCTCTGATTGTTGTTTTCTTCCTAATATCTTTTGGGGGCTCAGTTAAAAGCCCAAAAGTATTTTTTATAAATCGATAAGCATAATCAACCCCTTCTTCCGACCACTCAAGACCTGATGATGGACTTGCCCCAAAAAGTATAAAGAATCTAGCGGCGTCTGCCCCATATTTACCGATGATCTCCCCTGGATCCACGGTATTCCCATAACTTTTACTCATCTTAACAGATTTTTGAATTAGATCCGAATTACCACATATTTTACATCTCATCTCCATTAGATCTGCTTCCATGAGGAATGCATTACACTTTGGGCAGAACGGTTGGATTTTATTAATCATTCCTTGAGTAAGTAAGGATTGAAAGGGTTCATCAAATTTATGCAAATTAAGATCTCGCGTAACTTTTGTGTAAAATCTTGCGTAGATTAAGTGCATTACGGCATGCTCTATACCACCTATATACTGATCAACATTTCCCCAGTAATTTACAATATCCTTATTATACGGGATATCTGATTCAACGGATGGGGGATTACAAAAAGCGAAGAAATACCAAGAACTGTCAATGAATGTGTCCATTGTATCTGTTTCGCGTTTTGCAGGTTTTCCACATTTTGGACATTTTGTATTAACAAAAGTTTCACTCGTTTCTAAGGGATTTCCCGCTCCGGTAAATGACACATCTTTGGGTAAGTACACTGGCAAATCTTCGTATGGTACGGGGATCATACCACAATCTTCACAATATATTACGGGAATAGGACATCCCCAGTACCGTTGACGAGAGATACCCCAATCTCTTAGTTTATAATTTATTGTAGCATGCCCCATTTTTTTCTGATCTAACATCTCTGTTATGGCGTTAGAAGCAGATTTATTTTCCATCCCATTGAAATCTTCAGAATTTACAAGAATGCCATCACTTTCATATGCTCTTGTCATTTTTGATAAGCTTATCTCATAATCATGCGGTTGAATGACGATTTTTATAAGAATATTATATTCTTTTGCAAACTCAAAATCCCTTTGATCGTGAGCAGGAACAGCCATAACAGCACCTGCCCCATATTCATAGATAACAAAATTACCTATGTAGATGGGTATTTCTTCATTATTTATTGGATTTACTGCATATTTCCCTATAAACATACCTTTTTTCTCAATTTCAATATCGGTTCGTTCAAAGCGATCTTGATGCATTACTTCATTATATAGCTCTTTATAATCATTCTCAAATTTTGTCCCATTCACCCATTCGTGAACCCATGGATGCTCCGGTGCAAAAACCATAAAGGTAACCCCATATAATGTATCGGGTCTTGTAGTAAATATATCGATAGTACGATCTTCGCCAACTATTGGGAATTTTATGATAGTACCTATTGACTTTCCAATCCAGTTTCGCTGCATGATTTTTACTTTATCAGGCCAATCAACCTTTTCTAATCCTTCTAGTAATTCCTCTGCGTAATCCCTAATTTTTAGAAACCATTGTGTTAGAAATTTTTGATCGACAATAGAGTTACATCTCCAACATCTCCCTCCTTGAGCTTGCTCATTTGCTAAAACTGTGACACATTTGGGGCACCAATTAACATAGCTTTCCTGTCGATAAGCAAGTTCTTTTTCTAGCATTTTTAAGAAAAACCATTGGTCCCATTTATAATAGCTTGGATTATGACTATAGATTTCTCTTGTCCAATCATAAGAGAGCCCAATCCTTTTTTGTTGGTTTTTCATGGTATCAATATTGTTATTAGTCCATTCTTCTGGATTGACTCCGTGATCAATTGCTGCATTTTCGGCGGGCATTCCAAATGAGTCATACCCCATAGGGTAAAGAACGTTGAAATTATTCATTCGTTTAAACCGGGCATAGCAATCTCCAATAGTATAATTCCTGAGGTGCCCCATGTGAAGTTTACCTGAAGGGTATGGATACATTTCTAATACGTAATATTTTTTTTTAGCAGGATCTTCTTTAACATCAAAAATCTTGTCTTTTTCCCATTTTGCCTGCCATTTTTCTTCTATTTTTTGAGCATTATACTCAACCATCTTATTTGACCACTTTTTAGAATATTTGAGGAATGACCTATGTATTTAATATTTTAATAATTTATTCAATAAATTATTTTTGAACCGATTTTCGGGGTAAATTCTGATATTTCTTAAAATACTATTAATTATTATGATTAGATTATTTATGATTTGAAGGAATAAAACTTAATTTTCTACGTTGACTAGTGAAAAATGTGGATGTTGAAAAAATAAGAGTGTCCATAGGGAGTGCTTCTGTTTTAGGCTTAGGATCTGCGCCAAAATTTAAGGATCCGCCAACAACTTGCTATGTTATGACTTATACAGAGAAGAATTGCACTGCTAATTGTGGTTTTTGTTCACAAGCTCGAACTTCAAATAGTTCAGAAAGTTTCCTTTCACGAGTTAGTTGGCCAGCGTTTCCATTTAAAGATTTTTTAACAAAGTTGAAATATTTGCATTTTTCAAAAAAATTTAAGAGAATATGTATACAGACTCTCAATTATTCTGAAAATTTTAGAGATCTAACAGAAATAATCATCAATATTAGAAAAAATACAAGTATCCCTATTTCTGTTGCTATACCCCCTCTCCCAAAAGAAGAATTAAGAGAACTGAAAATTATTGGTGTGGAAAGAGTAGGAATTGCCTTAGATGGGGCTTCCCCTGAAATTTTCAACAAGATCAAAGGCATTGATGTTGATGGACCTTATCGATGGGATCAGCATTTACAAAAATTAGAAGAAGCACTAGAAATTTTTTCCCCCGGTTTTGTGAGTACTCACCTAATTATAGGATTAGGAGAATCAGAAAAAGATGTTATTGAACGAATTGACACGCTTCATAACTCCAAGATTTTAATCTCTCTTTTTGCGTTCACACCTGTTAAGGGAACTAAATTTGAAAACCTGAACCAACCATCTATTCTAAGGTTTAGGAAAATACAATTAGGGAGATTTTTGATTGTAAGTAATATGAAAGATCGAAAAGATATTACTTATAATTCAAAAGGGGATATTATTAGATTTAATATGAGTAAACAGGAATTAAAAAATGTGATTGATAATACTGAGGCATTTTTAACATCAGGATGTTTGGGATGTAATCGTCCATACTATACTTCAAAACCTTCGGGACCTATCTATAATTACCCGAGAGAATTAATTGAAAGTGAGAAAAAAGAAATCTACAATTTATTATTAGGATTAGTTAACTAAAAACAGATGGGAAATATATGATTACTTGGCGAACCTTACCATTAGATGTAAGGGACGGTTTTCAGAATATGGCTTTAGATGAAGCGATATTAGACTTGGCAATTAAAAAAAGATCCCCTAATACTTTGAGATTTTATAAATGGAGCCCTTCCACAGCAAGTATTGGGAGAAATCAAAGTTTATCAAATGAAATAGACATAGATTTTGTAAAAGAAAAGGGATTTAATGTAGTTAGAAGAATTACTGGTGGTGGGGCAGTTTTCCATGATGAGAAGAGAGAAATAACTTATTCCGTTGTTTGTCCTATTAAATTCTTAGAAAATCTAGGCGCTAAAAGAGTAATTGAACAATTTGAGTTAATAACTCAAGGAATTATTATGGGGTTAATGATTAATGGATTAAAAGCGGAAAAAGATATAATTCACTGCCCCGCAATTTTATTTGAAGGAAAAAAATTTTCTGGGAATGCACAAGTAAGAAAAAAAGGATATCTTCTTCAGCATGGGACTATCTTATTAGATTTTAATCCCGAATTGATGTATTCGGTCTTAAAGGCACCTGAGAATGTAGGGAAGTCTCGGATGGTTAAATCTGTTCGAGCAAAGTGCATTGGGATTAGAAATCAGATTCATAACTATAATGAAAAGGAGTTTATTATTTCATTAAAAAAGGGATTTCAGCAAACTTTAGGATTTAAACTTGAGGAGGGTACATTTTCAGTTGAAGAAAAAGACTTGGCAGAGAGGCTAGTAAAGGATAAGTATTCAAATGAGAGATGGTTAAAAAAATATGAGTAATTCTCAAGATCTGTTGAAAAGAATTGAGTCTGGAATTGCTAATTGGGCTGATTTTGAAAAAATTGCAAGCTTAGAGCCAGAAGAGTTAGATCCTTTTTTAGATCTTGCCCAAAAAATTACTCAGAAGAATTTTGGGAATATTTTGAAAATCTATAATCCTACCAAAAGATTTCCTGCAATAAGTATTACGGGAAGTAATTGTGCTTTAAATTGTGAGCACTGTAATAAGAAATACCTTAAGGGTATGAAACAATTAACTGAAAATCCAGATCTTGAACGATTTTTATTTGATCTTCATAATAATGATGGAATAGGGGCACTAATATCTGGGGGAAGTGATTTGGATGGATCTGTGCCCTTACTAAATTTCTTAGATACTATTAAAAAAGTGAAGGCAGAAACGAATTTAATTATTAATACTCATACAGGGCTGTTAAATGAAGAAACCGCGAAAAAACTTGCTGAAGCTGATGTAGATATCATCTCATTTGATATTAATATGGATGAGGATGTTATACGTAAAATATATCACTTAAATAAAAAATTGGATGAGTACAAAAGAGCTATAAATCTATTAACTAAATACAAACTGAATATAGTTCCTCACGTTTGCGTAGGATTATATTATGGTAAATTTCATAAAGAATTAGAATCGTTAAAATTCATTAAAGATACATTAAAAGATCCACCATTAATCGTCGTAATTGTTTTAATCCCCCCCAAAAATTCGAAAGTAAGGTTCGAAACGCCACAACCGGAGGTTATTGCAAAAACTATAGCATTGATACGATTTATTTTCCCAACCACCGAAATTTCATTAGGTTGTATGAGACCACGTGGCATTATTAAAATCGAGGTAGAAAAATTAGCCTTAAAAGCAGGAATTACCCGAATCGAGATCCCTTCTAAGGACACATTAAAATGGTTGAAAAATCAGAATCCTAGCACTCAGATTAAATATTATTCCGCTTGTTGTGCAATCCCTAACGTTTTTGAAAATTTTGCTGAAAGTAAAAAACAAGACATTAAAAGATATTTACATATATGATGCTGATTTGTTATGAATTCTAAAAATGAATTTAAAGTTATTGGATTAGAGGATATACCGCTAGTTAATACTGGTGATGATATCCCAAATATTTTATTAAAAGCCCTACAGCTTAGTGGATTATCCCTATTAGATGGGGATATTATGGTTGTTGCTCAATCTTTGATTTCAAAGTGCATAGGAAGAACTGCCAATTTAAATGAGATTACACCAAGCAAGGAAGCTCTTGAATTGCATGAAAAAATAACACCTAAGGCAGAAAAATTAGGTCTTCCGGAAAAGGATCCCAAACTCATTCAATTAATATTAAATGAGTCGAAGGAAATTGTAAAATCTGAACATGTAATAATAACTGAAACAAATCATGGATTTATTTGCGCAGATGCTGGAATAGATAAATCGAATGTTGAAGGAGAAGGAATTGTGACATTATTACCTGAAAACCCCGATTATGAAGCAGAAAAAATAAGAAAATCTTTAAAAAAGAAAACTGACAAAGACATTGCTGTAATAATTTCAGATTCTTTTGGGAGACCATTTCGGGTAGGGGCTGTTGGGGTAGCAATAGGAGTTTCTGGAATTGATCCAATTTTAGATATGCGTGGTTTAAAGGATTTATTTGGCTATGAACTTCAGTCTACAATAGTTGGTCAGGTTGATAGCCTTGCTTCTGCTGCTCAACTGATGATGGGCGAGGCTAATGAAGGTATTCCAGCGGTCTTAATAAGAGGTTATAAATTTGATTCTGCTGAGGACGTAGCAATAAAAAAAATTTTGAGAGAGAAAGAGTTTGATATTTTTAGGGCTTCTCAAAGTAAAGTTGTGAAAAGGGCACTCAAAAACAGAAGAAGCTATAAATTTCCCTTTAGTAATAAAGAAATGAAGAGGGAAATTATTGAAGAATGCATTGAAATCGCTCGATGGGCACCGAGTGCACATAATGGGCAATTTTGGCGTTATATTCTTTTAGAAAACCTTAAAGTGCGAAAAGAACTAATATTGAAAATGAATGAGAAATTAAAAAATGATTTAAGATCGGAGGACAAATCCGAGGAATTTATCAAGCATAAGGTAAATAAGACAAAACAGAATTTCTTAGAAGCGCCCGTACTGATACTTTTATGTTTGGATACAACTGAATTAGAAAAATATCCTGATATTGAACGCTCCAAAAAAGAAGAGATTTTGGGTATCCAGAGTGTTAGTAGTTCTGCAACATATTTACTTCTTGCTTTTGAAATTATGAATTTGGCTGCATGTTGGTACTGTGCTCCATTATTTGCTAAGGATATTATAAAGGAAACTCTAAAGCTCCCTCAAGACTTTTTACCAATGGCATTTTTTACTGCGGGTTATCCTTCAAGATCTGTTTCCCCTCCACATCGAAAAAACCTAGACGAGATTATTTATGAACTTAAAATATGAAGGTGTTTCAAAATTTCAAGCGAAGATTACTATTTAGTGCTAGCTGGGGGAATTGGGGCAGCTAAGTTTTTAGAAGGTCTTGTAAACGTCGTCAACCCTGAGCTACTAAAAATTATAGTAAACACTGGGGATGATATAGAATTATTTGGATTAAAAATTTGTCCCGATATTGACATTATCACTTATACTCTTGCGAATTTGGTAGATAAAGAAAAGGGGTGGGGATTTCTAGGAGATTCGTTTAATTGTTTAAGCATTTTGAAAAAGTTCTACGAGACTGGATGGTTCAATGCTGGTGACAAAGATTTTGCTACTCACATCTATCGTACTGACTTGTTTAACCAAGGATTTAACAAATCTCAAATAACACAAATGATATCTAGTACTTTAGGAGTAAAATCTCAAATAATCCCTATGTGTAACGAACCGTTTGAAACACACATTAAAACTTCGGAAAAATTAATGCATTTTGAGGAATATTTTATCAAATATCAATGCAAACCTAAAATCCTTGATATAGAATTTAAGGGTTCTGAACATGCAAAGCCGGTTAAAGAGACAATTAGCTATATAGAACAGGCTAAACGAATCATAATTTGTCCTTCCAATCCAATAGTATCGATTGGTACTATTCTACAAGTGCAAGGGATTAGAAAGGCACTTTCCAAAGTTAGAAATAGAGTTTATGGAATCAGCCCAATCATAGAAGGAACAGCAGTTAAGGGACCTGCTGTTAAGTTTATGAAGTTTTTGGATTTAGATGTTTCATGTGTAGGAGTAGCTCAATATTATAAAGATTTTCTGGGACATTTTATAATAGATAGTAAAGATTCTGCTATGAAACAGGAGATTGAAGATTTAGGAATTAAAACCTTTTGCTTTGACACTCTAATGACTAATTTACATAAAAAAGTTGAGTTAGCCCAGTTTTTAATCAATTTAGATTGATTTTAACTGGTTATTAGGTAGTTTCAGTTGCCACGGGTTCGACTGTTTTTTCCTCTTCTTTTTCCTCTTTGGTTTGTTCAATCTTTACGTAATCTCCAACTGATGTAAGAAGTTCCTTTATTCTTCCCTCTTGTTGTAATCTTATTATTAAATTTCTGTGTTTAATGAAGGAAATCAACTTAGAAATCACAGGGAATAATACAACTATTGGGAGTAGTATAACTATAATTATTTCTGGAGAAAAAATAGCAACACTTTCTGTAATTGCAGGAGGTAGTTGAATAACAGTATCCAAGAACCACTTTGGATGGATGATAATAAAGCTTATAATCAGTAGTAGACCAACTCGATATATAAAATTAATAATTGTTGAAACTGCTAAATTTCCCGCTCGTGGAGCAGAAGAAGTTGCAGTTAACGCATCCCTTGCTTCTTTATCCTCTCGGAAAAGCCGATCTACATACCTACCAAGTCTCCTCGTTTTTGAAGCTGCAGTGACCAATTTCTTCTCTTCTTCTTCTAGTTTTCTCCTTTCAATCATTTCTTTTACATATGAAAAGCGTTTTCCTGTCTTTGCGAAAAATTTTCCTACCCCCAAACCTTCTTGATGTTCTAATTCTATTTCTTCCATTCTCTTTTTAGCTTCTTCTCTAATTTTATCAACATTAGCAGTGATAAAATGCGATTCCCTTTCTAAAATATTCAATTGGGCTTCTAATCTTTCACTTCTTTCAAGGGAAGGTTTTGTTACTGTATCAGTATAGTTAATTTGAAATGCGAGTTCTAAATATATGTAAGAGATAATTGCAAAAACTATTATGGGACTAGACATAAATTGGAAAAAGTTGTCTACAGGGATCTCAAATAACTGATTATCATAAAATGGATTAGCTGCAACCATTTCATCTATGTATTGAAAATGAAAATTGAATAAATTTAACATTTCTTGTAAACCTGTTACTATGAGAGGTAGGATAATCATGAGAATTGTTGACCCAAGGGCTCTGAAATGGTTTTTAGGATCACTCTTAAAGAACCCTCTAATAGCATACACTACAGAAACGACAAACAAAACTTGAAATGTAAAAAGATAAAGATCATTGATTAGTACTCCCAATTCATTTAACATCAGATTAGGAATATCTTGCAGATTGGGTGATGAAATTGAAAACCAGCTGCTTAAATATTTTTTAAAGAATATTTCAATAAAATTAAATAAATATTGATTGTAAACCCCAGCAGTAATAAAAGAAATCCCAAAAATTATAGCAAGACCACACCCATAAATTAATAGGGAGACAACATTACGGATTGCACGAATAAAAGCGAATATTACAAATTCATTATCTGCTGTTGTTACTACCGCTTCAAAGTTAAATATCTGAAAATAAAAAATTAGTGCGAGCCATGCAAAAATAGCGAGATTAACAACTTTTAAGGATAATAAATAAGTTCGTGCCATTATTTAATACGCCCTCCCTTTCTTCTTTGCTTCCATGTAATTGCCTAAAACTTGATTCATTATATCATCGGGCCCACATGTTATTAAATTAACTCCAAGGTTGCGGATTGTTTGTCTTATCGTTAAAATATGTTCCATCATTGCCTCGCTGATAGCTTCTGCCAGTGCTTTATCAGTAGAGGATAAATCAATTTCATGGATTTCGAACCAGGGACTAAATGGATTTATTATTATGACTGTATGATTGAATGGAATTAACTTTTTTATCGCTTGTGTTATCTCTTTTGGATCAGCTTCTAAATCTGATATTACAAAGATTAAACTACGTTTTTGAAATCTCCGAGTAAAAAAATCCATGGATTCTACAAATCTACATTTTCCTTCTGGTTTTACTCGTGCAACAAAATCTAGAACTTGGTAAAAATGATCTTCCCCACTGTTTGGCTTTAAAAACTTGAAATTCTTTTTATCTGAGAATGTGAAAACACCCACGTTATCTCTCCTGGTTAATGCTACCTTAGTAAGGAGCATGCAAGCCCTTATAGCATACTCAAACTTAGTGTTCTCAATTGCTCCACCCGCCATAGTTTCTGAAGAATCTACGATGATCATGACGGTTACATCTCTTTCATCCTCAAATTCTTTTACAATTAATTTCTGAGTACGCGCACTCGCTTTCCAATCAATTAGTCTAAATTGATCTCCATATACATATTTTCGCATACCATAGAACTCAGAACCAAGTCCTTTTTGTTTCGACCTTTGGAGTCCATAGTTGAGTTGAAGAGATCTTTTGGATCCTAAGATCTCAATCCTTTTAATATCTTCATAGGGTGGATATACCAAGATATCAGTAACACTATCAGGAACAATTCGTTCTACAGAATTAAAACCCAATCTATCCTTTACAATAATAGATAACGGTCCCAGAGCATACTCCCCTCTAACTTTCGGCTCAAGGACGTAAGAAAATTTTACCATCTCCTTTGGTCCGATCCTGGTGGAAATATGATTCTCCCCTAAAATTAACCGAAAGAGTTGGGGGTTATAATTATCTCTGATTTCAAGAAAATCAAAGCTGTTACGCCCTGCATTTTCAATTATTACCTTGATATGAACAAAATCATCTTTAAATACTTTTTCTTTCTCCAATTCTCTATGTACCCTTAATTCTTCCACATTCAATTTATAGTGGAAAATAGGTAAGCTAATAATTGTGCTAAAGAGTAACAATATAGCAAAATAAATAAGAAAATAATTTTCAAATGCAAATCCTGCTGTCAAAAAAAAGACAGCAAACAAAATTAAGCTTCTACCTTTTCCACCTAAAATCTTTCTTCCACCACTTGGTTATTTACCCTTTTTTTTACTTCTTATATTAAAATTTTATTAACAGTTGAAAAAATACTATGTTTTTTAGATAGGGACTGGAATATCCTCTACAATGGAATTCAAAACTGATTTAGCATCGAGTCCTTCGAGTTCTGCTTCTGGCTTTAAAAGAAGTCTATGATTTAGCGCGGGAATGATTAGTGCCCTTACATCGTCGGGAGTCACGTAACTCCGACCTAAGATAGATGCTCTTGCTTTAGCACACTTCATTAGTGTTAAACTAGCTCGTGGTCCACATCCCAATGCGATTTGTGGATGATTCCGAGTTTTTATTATTAAATCTCTGATGTATTTTAAAATCCGATCGTCTATGTAAACTAGGTTCATAATTTTCTGTGCTGCGAGTATTTCTTCACCACTAGTTATTTCTTCTACTGATGGTAATTCACCAGATAGTTGTCGTCTCATAATTTCTACTTCTTCTGTATCTTCAGGATAATCTAACCAGAGTTTGAAGAGAAATCGATCGACTTGTGCTTCAGGAAGTGGATATGTGCCCTCCATTTCAACAGGATTTTCAGTGGCGATGACGATAAAGGGTTTTTCTAAATGTAATGTTTGACCCTCAATTGTCACTTGCCTTTCAGCCATTGCTTCTAGAAGTGCTGCTTGAGTCTTTGGAGCACTCCTATTAATTTCATCAGCTAAAACTACATTGGCAAAGATTGGTCCTTTCTGCAAAACAAATGCTCCTTCGTTCTGATCGAAAATTTTTGTACCTGTTATATCTGCGGGAAGCAAATCGGGTGTGAATTGGACCCGTTTGAATGAAATTCCAAGTGTACGAGCAAAAGTTTTAGCCATAACCGTTTTACCTAACCCTGGAACTCCTTCTAAGAGAACATGCCCGTTAACTAAGAGTGCAATAAAAAGTTCCTGAAGAATTTCTCCATAACCAACGATTACTCTACTAACTTCGCTAAGGACCTCTTGTGCAATTTCACGAATTGGTGTAACGTCAATTTCTTCCTTTTCATAGTATTTTGCTTTATCTGAGGTTTCTATTTTTCATTCACCTTTTTTTTATTTATATTTTTTATTTTTATTTTTTTGTATATTATCGTGATTAAATATTATCTACTGCCCATCCCATTTCGAAAAATAAATCTTCAAAACCTTCTTCTGTTTTAATTTTTAGTTTACCTTCTTTAATTGCGAGAATTTTATCCATAAATTTTGCTAATCTTTTGATTTTTAATTTTGCTGTAGAAGGATCCTTAGTCTGAACAAGGTTTATAACATTTTGAGTTGTAATTTTTCTATCTCTCATTTGAGTATGGAGTTTTCGCTCGAGTCTTCTATAGAGCAGTTTTAGAGCATCACCATATTTACTTTTATCTTTAAATTCATCAATTTTCTGAGCGAAGAACGAGGATGTTCTCAACCGGGCTCTTTCTTCTTTTTTTTCCTCTTCTTCTGCGATTTTTCGTTCCTCCTCTTTCTTATCTTTTTTAGGTAGGTATTTTCTTAAGGTATATATTGCTAGAAGAGGATAAATCCATGCAGTAATAGGATTTGTTGAGAGATGGACAATGTACTGCATAATATAACCAAAAATTCCTGCGGAGGTAAGATCTCGGGAGAATTCTGGTCTTATGTGAGCTTCATCAAAAACAATAATCCAATCGTCTTTAGTCCTTCCATCGCCAGGATCATTAACATATGTCAACCATTCAATGATGTTAATAGCGAAATTCATGTTATCATAGGGAGCCTCGACAATCAATTCATTGTTAAATAAGCTGGCATCAGCTGAAACAAAAATTCTTTGTCTTCCTGCTCCCATGTCTTTCGCTAAGAATACATGTTGAGAATATCCTCCTAAGGGGAAGGTAGTTGGAAACGGAATTCCGAAATCAATTAAACTCATAAATCCTAAACTAAGATCATCAGCGGGAGAATCATATCTTTTATTGCCATTTTTATCAATGAATCCATAATTTGTGGTTGAACCTACTGATTCCCACCCAAATGTAGTTATGAATGGTCCACCTACAGCACACGAAGCCCTGGAAAGAATAATCTCGTCAATATAATTGGGAGTAGATCTGGTTGGATGGGAAGTAAAAGATCGAATGACTGGGAATTCCGGAGTAGTATCAAAGGAAGAATTGTCACGTAAAATTCCATTAGGAAAAATAGTAACAGGGATATTTATGTCTGGATCAAATATGCTTGCGATTAAGATTTCCCAAAGCAATGTGCTTGTAGACCCATGATCATGAGCGATTAACAGAGAATTTGTTCCGTTAAAGAAATCAATAAAATAGGGGATTTCAAAGATTGGGTCATAAAACTGGTTAGGTCCCATTAATATCAAAAGAATAGATTTATCTAATCGGTTAGTAGCACTCAGACTTGATTGTACTGATTTTACCTCATATCCCTCATTCTCAATTGCGAGCTTCAATTTTGAGCAACCATTCCATTTAGAATTATATACCGAGAAGTTTTGAGTGTTTTTACCTTGATCTATTACTGGTGATAACAATGGAATAAAAGCAAAAACAAATATTATAACAAATAAAGCTTGTTTATAAATTGAACCTGATTTTATCTTTTTTCGGGATTGGGTTTCACGGGATTTTTGTGAAGTGACATTTCTAAGAAAAATGATTAAGCCTACTCCACAGAAAATAGATCCCAAATAACATAGGAGGGGTAAGTAGGTAATAAAAACTGGGAAAGCTTCCGGGTCAGACTGTTGATAACTAATAGAAAACTCACTGAGAATTATCCCAAAAACAACAAGAAATATAACAAAGAACCCAAAAATAATTCCTGTTGAAATATTAATGCTCTTTCTTGTAGCTTTTCCCGGTTTTACCATTATATTTTCAAATATACTTGTTCTTATCTAATTAAATCTATAAAGAGAAGTTAACTGTTTTTCCAGTGATTTCGTTGTATAAATTCGAAAATAAGTCAATTGCGAAGTTTAGTTCGTTTGTAGTGGGTTCAATTCCTCCATATATAATATCTTCTATTTTTTTTATGAATGGATAGACAGACTCGGGTTTTAATTTATCCTCTAATTCTTTCACACACTTAATTGCATATTCTCGAATTGTTTGATGAGCTAATCTAGGTTTTTTAAACTTTGCATTGATAAGATCGTCATACACTAGATAAATATAGGCGATCGCCTCCTTAGGTCTGTTGGTTTCAGAAAGTACTTTTACATTTTCTAACCTTTGTTTAATGTCAATTTCTGGTTCTGCAGCTTTTTTCTTCTTTTTTGCCATTTTTCTTACCTACCACCTTAATTTCTTAATCAATTTAATTAATAATTTTTTTGGTGTTTATATTTTTATGTACTTCTACATCCATTTCTTGATTGATAAAATGATTTTAATTATGATTATATATTTAAAACAAAATTATGACCGGTTAATTGAAAATAAATTGGTGAAAATAATTCACACGTTTTATAAAATGCTTCTTCAGTTACTTTATATGGTTTACCATAAATTATTTCCTCAACTTGCTGGATAAATGGATATATTGAGGAGGGGGTGAGTTTCAACTCTTTTACTGAAATTATAGCAAAATCTCGAATAGTTTCATTTTCTTTTCTTGTTCTGTTATATTTTGCATTAACCAAATCCATGTAAATTGCATTAAATAAATAGGATAATGACTCCTCTAACCTACCTGAGTCTTTAAGTATCTTTAAATTTAAAATTTTTGATTCTAATGGTATTTTGACAACCCTTGAACCTTCTTCTTGTTTTCGATAATAACGATAACCATATACGGCTAATGCAATAACTATACCTGTTAAAATGGGAAAAAATATCAATGAGAACATCATAAAGGGTGGTAAAGTGATTCCCCCACCAGGTGTTGCTTGAGCATTTTCAACTACGATCCATTGCTGATGAGGGAAAAGCTTGCCCAGTGAGCTATCAAGCTCTACGCGGATCGGAACTGTCCCGTTTTGCATCGGTAATTGAAAATTATATGAAAAGGCACCAACAGCATTGGTCATTGCCGTACCTCTTAGAGTATTATTGTAATAAACATCAACATTCCTATTTGAAATTTTAATTGAAGGATCAGTGCTAGAGGATATAGTTCCGGATACAGTATATTGAACTCCTTCCGTAGTGGGATTAGGCAAGTTTAAAGCCCAAATAACAGCAGTAAAGACAGTTATGTCTATAATACTCTCTTCGGAGTACCCGACTAGAGGTGGATTTGAATAGTTAAACTTTAAGGTTATATGACTAGCTAAGGTAAAAGGGACCTGAAGTGAATTTGGACTGAGCGATCCAGAACCATCCGTAGATAAAACTCCTGAATTTAATATTGTAAAACCATCAAGCCAATAGTAATTAACACTAGCAGAAGGAATACCTTGGCCATTATCATAATTTAACCTTCCAATGAAATTATAATACTCACCGGGCAATTTTGGGATAGAAGGATCATCATTAGAGGCAATAACAATATCCGAAGTTGCATTTACATAGATTATATAAAAATGATGGTATTCTATTTCACTACCTGGTCCACCCGGTTCAGTGTCAGTTACCACCACTTCTACTTTATGAGGGGAGTATATATCAAGATTCCCATCAATTTGGTAATTTATATCAAATCTCCCATTAATATCAGTAATATCAGTATAACCAGTATCGACAACATCATCTACTTCGATAGCAACATTAACACCTGATTTATTACTATGATCTATTTTATTATAAATACGACCTTTGACAGATATGAAATTATAATGAGTGAACATCGAATTATTAACTTCACCTGGATTTGTTAAATCTAATGTTGCCCAGAACCACGACATCCTTGGTTTTTCTCTATTAGAAGAGGAGGAATATTCTGCAAATAAACCAGATGCTGTGAGATAACCAATTGAAAAGCTTAAAAATATTAACAATAAGAGGAGTGCTGACAATTTTTTCTTAAGGAATTGATGATTCTTGAGTTTTTTTATTTTTGAAAATTTCATTTTCTCCAACACTCAATATTTATGTTATTATTCTCTGAAATTCTATACTTAAGGACATTACGTATAATCCATTAGGAATTCCAAAATTAACTGGATCTTGGGGATAAAAGTAAACCCATACTTCTGTATCATCTAACCAATCTCCAACGACAAAGGTAACATTAAAGAATCCAGAACCGTCTGTAATCACTGTTTGAGTGGCTAAGATCGAACCAGTTCCATCTCTTATCGTGATATTAATTTCCATACCGGCCATTTGGGTTCCATTATCCCAACTTAGAGTACCGTATACATAGCAATCGTCACCAAAATACCAATCATCTTTTACTACCTTTGTTTCATAATTTCCGTTTAATGATGTTCCCGTTATTATATCTATAGGAATAAGGATACTGCTATTATGGACCATGTAATCATTCATCCATATCCCTGGAGCATCAATTCCACCAGTAAAACTCACATTAAGGTAGTATTGTCCTTGTGGGCATGTTATATTAATTGAATTATCAAATTGATAGTACCCGACAGCATTAGTTGTAAGGACCTGAGGACCAATAAGATAGCCTGAAACATCGCTAAACGAACTATCTAATAAAATTAAGTTAACTCTTAATCCTCTTAGAAGTTCTCCACCTTCCTGAACAGTTCCTGAAACAGTGAAACTATCAAGATTCCGTATTATAGAAGATTTATCAATTGATCTTAGAATACTAACTGTTTCATTAATGATTACATAAGTAGTATTAATAGTAGGAGATCCGGACCATCGAGCTCTTATTCGATGGAGTCCAGCATGCCACGTAGTAGAATCTGCGTTTATTGAAGCAAAACCACTCACTACAGGTTGAGTTCCTAAGGGATTACCAGTATAAACATCAGTAAAAGTGACTGTCCCAACATTTACAGGAGTCCCGCTTTGAGTAACAAACACACTACAATTAATAGTTTCCCCACGGTTATAACGTTCAGGGGGTTGTAAATCCCAATAGAATGATAATGTTGGATTCCCATCAATAAAGAAGAAGATATCAATATCATTCGGATCAAGAACTCTTAAGTCATATAATCCATTTGCTGAAGTGGTCAGGTTGCCAAGGAAATTAAGATTAAAAAATTGAGGATAAAAAGGAGTTGAATATATAAAGATTCCATTGAATAATACTTGGATGGTATAATTTTTTGCTGGTGTTGACGCTGAAACAGTATAGAGTAGATCTATTTCTCCTGTTCCACCAAGTTGTATAAATCTTGGTTCGTTAAGATAAAATGAAACATCAACAGGTCCATCATAAAGTCGAACTTCTATTTGACTGTTTTTTACCGGATTTCCATTAAATGAATCATTCAAATAACCGTGAATTGCGAAATTTCTGCCGACACTTCCGGTACGATTTAATTCTCTGGGCTCTGGGCAGGTATCAAGATTTACAGATACTGGAGCATCTAAAATGAAATATGAGAAATTATATTTATTATTCCAAGTGGTGTATAATAAATGTGGTCCCGCGGTTGTATTCCAATTTGTTGGATAAAAAACTTGAGCCAGTCCCCCGCTTGTTTGGGCAGCACCAATATACATATTGTCTTGGGTATAGTCGAAGAAATAAACCCACTCCCCATCTGCGACTGGAGAACCTGCTTGATGAATATAAGTAGTGAGATTCAAGATACCATTTCTATTTATTATTGGATTGTAAGCGTCATCGGAAGGATATCCGTTAATCCAGAATTCTAAAGAAGAATCGGCATCAATTTGTAGTTCATAATTATAAGATGAAGATGAGTTAATATAAGGTAAATTGAAAAAATTAGGATAAGGATAAGTCGTTAAATCTATTGTTCCATTAAAATCCATTCTTAATGTGTAGTTTCCAGGAGGTGTATTAGGGGCAACACCAAAATTTAAATTAAAACTCCCTGTTGGACCTGTTTGATATGGATAACCCTCAACTGGCCATAAATAGGCGGAATAATCAGAACCACCTCTAAGTAATTTTAAAGTCACTTCAGAGAAACTTAAGGGTCTGGTAGGATTAATAGAATCAGTAATATTTCCTACAACATTAAATTGAGTTGCTCCACTTCCAGTACGATTTATAACTCGCGGAGTGGGACCTGAAATAGCATTAATTATCGGTTCTTCATTTAAAATGAAATAAGAATAATTTCTAATCCCTCCAATTCTGGCATACAACAAATTAGGTCCCACCAAGCTACTATTCCCAATAAAGTAATTGATGGAAGCAAATCCTTGCATGTCTGAAATTGCTGATCCAACTTCAATTCCTCCTCTTGTATAATCATGAAAATGTACAGTCGTATTGGACATTGGTCCAAAATTTTCCAACATCACTCTTGCAGTTAGATTAATATTATTATATCTAGTGATTGAAGGAAAGTTAGGGTTACTGGTTTCGTAGTTGTCAATATAAAACCACGGTGTTAAAGCGGTTGTAATATTCAAATCCATTCTGTTGCTAGAACCGTTTATTAATGGTACAAACCATGGGAAACCATATAATATCCAAGTCCCATTAAAATCTGCTCTGACTTCATATTGTCCTGCTGAAACTGAAGGATTTATGTTTAAATTACCATTAAATACACCATTGCTATCAGAAATAAGGGTGGGAGGAATAAAAGCACCAAATTCTTCAAAATTTGTTCCAGCTTGAAATAAATGTAGATTTACACGAGCGTCTGCCACTCTTTCTCCATTCAATGGATCATAAAGAATACCTTGAATATTAATAATATCAGGAATTGCATCAGAACGATTAACAGTACTTGGATTAATATTCGTAAGATTAACGCCAATATTGCCTACAATTGTAATTAAATTTGCTCCTGCAGTAAAAAAATCATATCTGGCTTCAATGATATGTGGTCCAACAACAAGGGAATTTGTAATGTTATAGAGAATTGATGCATTTCCAAAGGAATCCGTAATATCTTGACCAATTTGTTGTCCGGTTGTTAAATCTGTAAAGGTTATACTGTTATTCCCTAAGGGATCTCCCACATCGGAAGACATTGTAGCTGTTATGTTTATTATATCTGGTCTTGTGACCATATATTTATCGGGGGTTACAGTTATATTATAATTTCCTCCTAATACAGGATTCCCACCGCCCCCAAAAGAGTCAAATACATCAATTTGAACCCAATTTCCATCTCCAGTTATAGTATTTGTTGGGACGTAAATTTCAGCCCAATTATAGAGATTTTTATATTTTATTGCAAATCCTAACTGCCCTTCATCATTATCAAAAAATTCTTCAATAAATAAACTGTTAAAACCATCGACAAATCGACTAGATACACCAAAAGCGCGGGTAAATGCACAAAATGCGGACGCAAAATCTGACCAAACACCCTGCTGAGTTTCACAAAACCAGTCTACTACGTCTATACCCTGGGGAGCAGGATCGTACTCAGATGTGCTCATTGGAAAGGAAAAATTTAGTTGTAAATATATTCTAATCTTGTTTGCAACTTCAAAAGCATTATCGTCATCGTCGATCCAAGATTGATTTAAAATATTAAAATGATTTAAAAAAGAAGGATTGTTGCTTTTATACACATTTATTGAAGGAGGTAACTGTAAATATTTACTCCGTATAGCAGGAGGGGTGTAAATTGCCTCAACTGCGCTACTATTGATTGTTAATGCTGAGGGCAGATGAAGTCCAAACAATTCATAAGTCATATTCACATCCACATCTGAAGTAAAGGAAAGATCTACTGTAGAAGAATTATAGTCAGTTTTGTATAATTGAGTAAATGATGGTTCTAAATTTGGGGCACTAATACTATCTTCCATGATATTAGGAACAGGGAATAGGGAAGGAAGTACCATTGAATTAATGCCGATATTGGGAGATACTGGCATTTTTATGGTTAAAAGTTCAGGATCAGGGAAATATCTCGAATAGTAATCACCAAGAGTATAGAAATCATAAAGATCGGTTCCTGCTGTCGAAATCCAACCATCGCCGGTATATTCATCAAACGCCTCATACTTCCATAATACATCCGACATGTTGGCAAAAGAAAGGTAATTATAAACTCTAAATACTTCTTGTTCCCCAGCTCCAGAATATAATAAATCTAATAGCCCTTGTGAAAAATTACCTAGATCTAAATCATCTATATCCCCATCAAACATATCAGATAGCATATCTAAGAGATCTTGTGGATTATCTACTTGATCTAGAAGATCTTGCCAAAAATCCTCATCAAATGGGTATGGTGGTAATATTAGCAAGGGATCCTCGGGGGGTGTCCCCTCTAGTTTTGTGTTGGGATCAAGTCTTAAAGTATTGAATAAATAGCCAATTATAACTGTGGAAAAGGCGAAAACTGATAGTAATAGAACTGCGACTAATATAATGCCAATTATTCTCTTTTTATTAACCCCAGTTCCCAGCAATTCGTCCCTTAAGTCGGACATAACAAACAAGTTAAAGCAAATATTCTCTAAAAAAAACTTAGAATTATAATCTAAATTATACTATATATAATTTTCCACCAATTCTTCTAAAATCTTTAATTTTTGAAAATTGATCAATAGGATTGAAAATCTTATTTGAGATTCTTAAAAAAATTAGAGTATCAAATTCTTGAATAATAGAGAAGAGAAAATTATAATAACTTTCCCTTTTAGTTAATTGGACAACGAATTGGGCTGAATTACTTAGAATTCAAAACCACACTGAGTGCAAACGGACTTTTTCGCGTAAATTGGTTTTGGGATGTAGCTTATTATACGGGATTTATCTTCTACCTCTTTTACTGCAAAACCAGATGCTCCACAGTTAGGACATATCCTTCTTCCTGTCCCAGTAGGCATAGTGGGACTTGGTGTCGGTGTTGCTGTTGTTGATGGACTAGATGGGGAAAAGGACGTAGGTGCTCGATAACCAGGAGTTTCTTGGGAAGTTATACCTTGAGCTAAACTTGAAGGCATCACAGCTTTAGGTTCTTTCAATTCTTCAATTCTTTTATCCCTATAGGAAACCTCTTCCTGTAATTTAGCGATTTGACTTTGCATTGGACCAATCTGTTGTTGTAGCATTGAATTATGTTGCTGTAATTCTTGAACTTGTTGTTGTAGACCTGGAATATGTGCCTGTAGTTGAGCATTCTCATCGGTAAGTTGAGTAACCTGTGTTTGATACGCTTCTACCGAGGTTTGAAGTGATTGAACTTGATTATTCAAACGGTTTACTTGATTTTCTTTTTCATTGAGTTGGGCGTTTAAGGTAGAACTTTGAGCATGAATTTCATTTAACTGATTTTGTAATTGATTCACCATTGAATCTTTGCTTTGGAGTTGATTTATTATTGAATCATACTCCTCTTGTGAAGGCCCGACGGAAACTGTAGGTGTTGGGGCCGATATTGATGGAGCAGGAGCTTCATAAGCTGGCGGGGGGGATACTGGTGGAGCAGAAGCTGGAGGTGTTGAGGGGGGTGGCGTTAATGGTACAGTTGAAGGTGGGGGCATTGATGGAGGGGGAGTCATTGGAGTAGGGGAAGGGGGTGGCATCTGAGGGGGTGTTAATTTTCTCTCTTCATTTTCTTCTTCATCATCTCTCTCATATTCATACGACATAAAAATCTCCTTCCATTTTTTTATAAAATTATCTTTAGTTTTTTATCATAAATATAGTATTTAAACTTATAAATTAATGTATACTTGAGATAAAAGGAGTTTTCGAAGAGTGAAATTAGAAGCAATTCCAGTAAGGTTTTATATTTTTTTTTAGTGCCGGGATGAGTTTGTCGTTCATATAATCTATCAATTTAGGATCTGAAAGGCGGGGTTTTTCGAGAATCAATTCTTTTGTATTACCGCTTAAAACTTTTAAACAATTAAAAACAGCTCTTGCTTGCTTGTCTACCTCATATCCCCCTTCTAAAGTTATGAGTATCCGTTCTTTGGCGAATTCTTCTGCCATTTCCTTTATTTTCTTCAAATAATTTGCGGGTCCCTGATATGTCCAACCCATACTGGTTAAACGATCGGTCCAATGTGTATCGAAACCGGCGGATATAAGAATAAACTCTGGTTTAAATTCTTTACATACTGGATAAATAATTTCATCAAAAAAAGTTAAAACTACATCATCTGAGGCTCTAGGAGGCATTGGGAAATTGATAATTCTCCCTTCCCCTTTTCCTGACCCAATTTCGTTTATAAAACCACTTCCTGGGTATAATGTTCTCCCATCTTGATGTGAGTTAAACATCACTATTTCTCCATGCTCAGAGCCATCGTAAAATATATCTTGAGTACCGTTTCCATGATGACAATCCCAATCAATAATCACAACCTTTTTGATGTTTTTCTCCCGAAATAAATATTCTGCACCAACTGCGATATTATTAAAGATGCAAAATCCAGCACATTTGTAAGAGTTGGAATGGTGTCCAGGCGGACGAACAGCAGCGAATACATTTTTAACTTCACCATTTAATACTTTATCAATTCCCTGTAAATTGCCACCCACAGAATATAAGGAGGTTTCAAAAGTTTTGGATGAAACTAAAGTGTCCAAATCTAAACTTTGAACGTATTCTGTTTTTTCAGCAAGTTCACTTACTTCTTTTACCTGGTTAATTAATTCTTCTGTATGCGCGTATTTTACCTGTTCTAGGGAAGCCTTCCTTGGACTAATTAATTTAAACTCAGGATCACTTAATATTTTATTTTGCTCCAAGAATTCCATTATTTTAACTAGTCGAAAATGACTTTCTACATGAGTTCCTATTTTATGTTGGAGATAAATATCATCATAGACTATGCCTGTTGTCATGAGATGTTAGCTCACTTGTATCCCATAACTCCAAATTTATTTTCGTAAATTTAGGAATTATTATTTTAATATTCATATATTTCCTTAAAAAAGTTTCTTCACCACGATCAGAAATGCCCAATCTGAAGAAGATCATAATGAATTTGGAGATTGGTAGGAAAAAAATTTGTAATTTAGTATTAGAGAGAATCCTTCTTGGTAAATTTCATGAAACCATTCTTTGGCTCATATAAGGTTCCTTCTTTAATTAATTCATCAAGCGCATTTTCAATGAATTTCTTATCTAAATTATCTTCTAATTCTAAAATCGGGACAACGCTAGTTCTTTCAAGAGCTCTCCAATTGTTTTCTTCGAATATTTCTTTTAACCTATTCATTAATGATTCAAGTTTATTAAGGCTACTCCTTGATTGGCCAACAAAAATCCTATCCATGTCAATTTTTCCAGAGGTTTCATCATATCCAGTATCCTTTAGAAATCTTTTAAATAGCTTAATAATTTCTTCCACATCTTCTTTAGTTACCTTATCTCTAAGTGCCATTTTGGCATAAGCTTCACTCAATCTTACAAGGGCATCTAAATTCCTTGCTAAAATTGAAATGATCGCATCATCACTTTCATATTGACCCCTGAGCTCTAGGTAAAATTGCTTTATTTTTTCTTTTGCCTCTTCTGACAAAACAGGATGACAAGCCCTTTTTGCATGTTTTATATATTTTTTTAAAAGTTTTCTTGGAATAGGAGCGATTGCTTCGTTAGCATCTTCAAATTCTTCATCTGGTTTGATCATAGAATTTTTTAAAATAAACTCAGCCATTTGAGCATCCTCAGGCTTATTAGGTCGATCTACAATAACAAAGATTAAATCGAAGCGAGATAGAAGAGATGGAGGTAATCTAATATTTTGAGTAGGTGTCTTATATCGATCATATCTTCCTGAATATGGATTAGCAGCGGCAATTATTGCAGTTTGGGCTTTCAGGGTAGCAACTATTCCCGCTTTTGCGATACTAACTGTTTGTTGTTCCATTGCTTCATGAAGAGCTGATCGGTCTGAGGTATCCATTTTGTCAAATTCATCAATTGCGGCAACACCTCCATTTGCTAGTACAACTACTCCCGCTTCGAGGTTCATCTGACCTGTCTCTCCTTCCTTTATAACAGCAGCAGTTAAACCAACTCCAGTTGATCCTTTACCAGATGTGTATAATCCTCTTGGAGAGACATCTACGGCACCTTTCAATATTTCTGATTTACCTGTACCAGGATCCCCTACAACAAGGAAATGAAGATCTCCTCGCTTATATCCACCCCCTGGTTTTTTTCTTCTTGTTCCTCCGAAAAGACTTAAAGTACACGCCATTTTTAATTGATCCCGACCATAAATATTGGGACTAATAGATCTAGCAATTTTTTTCTGAATCATTGGTTCTTTCGATAATTTCTCAATTATTTTTTTGTCTTCTTTCGAAAGGTCAACTAAACGGTCGCTTTTATCTTCAGGATCAATGTAATTGACATCAATAAAAGTTTTGAATAAAGTGGAATTGTAGCTTTTTGTTGATTGGGCTAAAACTGATTTAAATATACCCATTATGTTTATTCTGTCACCAGGTTTAACTGTGTCAACTAAATCGTTGGTTAGTATTGCTTGAACAGATCTAGGAATTCTCCCAGGAGGTAATTCTTCTGGTAATTCTTGGATCATAATGCTTTGCCAGTCGATAAATTCTGAGCTTTTTGAAATTAGCCTAAAATCTGATTGTGTTTTAGCTTTACATCTTTTATTATTACAAAAATTCGGCCATTTGATTCTAGATGTAAGTTGGATTACATCAAATTTGCTTCCACAAACCACGCATTCAAATGTAGCGTTTATTAATTTTGGTCTAATAGTTGAACATCTCACTAGGATACCATTTGACCAGATCAGGCTGTCAATATCCTTCGCCCTCATATCTCTTAAGGGCTTAAATAATGAACTTTTCTTATCCGCAGTCAGTATTCTGACAAAATATTTTTTGTTAGTTATTACTGTTCCTTGAAATTTCAAGATATTTTTGAAAGCTTCTATTGCATCCTCTACTAATGATTCTGGATCTTTTTTTAATTTCTCTGCAATAAGAGGGTCAAAAGCAAGTAAATCTTCATAAAGAATAAAAAGAGTAGTTCCTCCTTTTGAAGAAATAGTATTAATAAGATCTTGATATTTATGAATACCTGGTTTTTCTTGAAACAAGCGATAAAAATCTTCGAATTTCTGAATTCTGTTTATGGGGACTGTTGGAGTAGAAAGCGGGGTTGTCGTTCCAAATCACACTTATTTTAATTATTCGAATATTTAATGTAATAATATTATGTTATTTTAATGCTGATATTAAGGGATAGGTTATTAAACAGTGAATAAACCAGAAAAGCTAAAAAAAAGTAAGGGAGAACAGATTTAGTAAACATTTTTACCTAGAGGATATTGTACTTGATTAACCTTCCTTGAGTTGCTGAAACGTACTGCAAATAATCGGATCCTGACTCATCTCACATCTAATTTTTAATAAAGAAATTACTCGCTCCTTTATTTTTTCTTTTTCAAATTTTGCGGTTCTCCCTAATATCAGAGCAATAGATCTTTGGGTTTCAATAGATCCTTCATCACTTAGGTTCTTTAATAGTCTTGATAAAAGTCTTTCTAAACCTATTTCTTGAATTATTTTTACAGTACTATTGATTGCACTGATTCTGACTTCTTTGACATCATCATTTAATAATTTCAAAATTTCATCAAAAATCTTATTTATTTGATTTTTATATATAGGCAACAAACCGGCTGAAGCTTCTCTAACTTTAGAATCATTATCAGTTAAACATTTTGCCAATATGTTGAATTGTAAGTCAATTTCATTATTATCTGCTATTTTTGATAAAATATTCAGTGATGAACGGCGTACCCATCCTTTTTCACCATCAAGGAGCTTAGTTAGCTTTTCAATAATAATCTCCTTTTCCTCTATATGATCAATAATTTGTCCAAGACTTGAAACCGCAGCTTCTCTAACAATCCACTCATCATCGATTAATGCCTTGTTAATTAGAGCATCAACAGTGGCAACAGGATCTTTATACCCAATAATCCCAAGTATTTTTGTATTTGATTCACGGATAAAAGAATCCGGATCTGAGAGATTTATAATAAAAAAATTAAGTGGGAAAGATTCAGGAGATGTGGCTGCGATATTGAGCAATGCTTTAAAAAGAACAATCTTCACGGGAGTTTCTTGCTTTGGGGCCAAATGAACTAGGTCAGAGATTAACGGTTTTACGAAATTAGGGTTCGCTTCAGCAAATTTTGAAAATAATTTTGATGCTTCAATTTTTAGCTGATTACTTCTTGTTTGTTTTAAAATCTGTAAAACTGGTCCCAAATTAGTATTTTCAGGTATTTCTTCAACCAGTCCATCCAAAGCAGATATTACATTTAGATTTATCTGTTCATTGTCGCTACTTAAGAAATTAACTAAATTTGGTATTAAATTACTTGGATCTTTTCTACTAATTTTAATAATTGTTTTAGCTATTATTCCCTTGGTTATATATCCAGACGTATCGGTGATTTTAATTAAGTTTTGAATTACTAAATCTGGAGTGAGTTCATATTTTTCACAAATTATATTAGAGATTAGGGTTTGCAATTGATTATTTTCAAGTTTAATAAATATCAGCAAAGAAGTTAAAATCTTTTCTGGATCGTATAGCCATAGAGTTCCGAGTAAAGGTATAATTGTATTAAGTGACTCAAAATTATTTGGATCAATCTTGCTAATAATTTCATCGATATTAACCAGGTTTGGTTCCTCTTGATAATATTTTCCTAGAGCTGATACGGCAGACGTCCGTGTGTTTTCATCATAATCAGTTAATCCCTCAATAAGTGGCAAAATTGGGATTTTGTTTCGTTTAAATTTTCCCATTTGTGCAAAAACCGTAAAAATTGAAGCTCTTACGGCACTTGAAGGATCTTTCATTAAAGAAATAATTTTTGATAAATTTTTTTTATCAAGCGTAGCTAAGTTGGCATTATTTAAGTTGGCGACTGCAGCTGCTCTTATCTCATCATCTGTGTGCAATATTTTGTTAAATATCACACTTGTGGGGGGTGATAAAGGAGAATCAGAGTAGATTGTAAGAATCTCCTTCTGAATATTTGGATTTGGGTCGTTTATAAACTCATTTAACCTAAACTCTGAAACTTTTTGTGGATCTTTTCTAATTAACCTTGAAATGATTTTAATCCCAAGTAATTTTATTCTCCAGTCTGAATCATTTAGTAAGTTATGAAATGTATTTGTGGGAATTTTTTCAATAATATCGTCGTCAGTTTCATTTAACATTCTTAATATTGGTAGGTTCTTATCCAGATTAGGAGAATTCAAAGAATCTATCAGCCATGGTAATACGATATCTGGTGTATTGTTTTGTAATTGTTTTAATATTCGATAAGAAATTCTCCTTGTTGTAGAGTGCTCATCACATATCCCATCCAATATAGAATTTTTAAATTTCCATTCGTTAAGATCGGCTGGATTTTTCAGTGGAATTCTTTCAAACATTAAAATTATCGTTTCTATTGCGTGATTTCGAATCCTAGGATCACGGTGTCTAATGAAATTAAATAATGGAATTGGATCAAAGGTTTGACCACACTGAGTAATTTTGGAATATTTAACATTTTTAATAAATTCGTTATTTCTTGCCAAGAAATAATAGCTAGTAAAAATAATCAACACAATTTCTTCAAGTACTGCTGCCCAAGTAAACATTATTGAATTCGGAACAATCTGAGCTGTAAGGCTAAAATTACTTAGGATATCATTCATTATAGTTGGATTCGCAATTAAGAAATTGACAAGAACATTGATCCCAATAACCGCCATTAAATACGCAGCAAAATAAATATCGATTCCCCGATACTTAATTTTTCTACCCCAAAATCGAGTAAAATACCCAATAATTCCAAAGAATAATGTAACAAATACGAAAACAGACGACATTGTTGAGATAGCGAGTTTTCCTGTGAAGAAAAAAGCAATTGTTTGGAATAGTGATATCCATGCCCAAACAAAAACAAAAATCATCATTCCCAATATTATATAGGGTACTGGCTCGGAAAAGAATTGTTTCATTCCTCTTTTACTATCTTCAAAATTGAGAAAAATCGATCTATTTATATTTGGGATATGATAATAAGCATTCGAGATACCTGCAATATAACCTTTTGAGCCATAATAAGTTAAAATCATTAAGGGGTAAACCATCGTCCAAGTTACCCATATCATAATGAAAGGTAATCCAAGAAGAGTAAGTAGTAATGGAGGAACAATAAATGCACCCAGAAATAAAATTATTGCTACTATAACGTTAATTAATTTTGACTTCGTTATGTTTATTATTTTACTACCTAAAAACCTATGAAAAACTGTCAAGCCCTCATCTGATTCCTTGCTTTGCGCAATAAAAATGAAATCAATAATCGGATAAATTGAAATATATATCACACATATCATAAAGGGAGCGATCAATGTAAAAGAATGGAGATCAGGGGGAATTATATTCCAGAAGTCTGGTGTTTCAATAACATAATTAAAAGCCATTGCTATGACAACCATTACAGAGGAACCAAAAATAAAACCATAGAAGATACATTGTAGCCTATCTAAGTTGTTGAATTCTCCCTTCTTAACTAAAGCTACTTGACGATAAATTAGATAAAATCCAAAAACAAAACAGATGATAAATATTATTAGGAGAATAATTTCTAGAACCAATACATTCACAAACCTTTTTAGAATATTAATAAATTAATAGTAAGTTTATTTCTAATGTAATTTGTTCGTATATTAAATAAAGTACTAATAATTTAATAAGTCTGGTGAGAAATTTATTGGTTATCATTGAAGAAGGCTTTACTGATTCCCTAAATAGATTTAATTTCATATTTATGAATGAGTCAATTACTACTGAGTGTATTAAAGGAGATAACGGATTTACTGTGTTAGGACAAAGATTTGGGCCATTTGAACAGGGAAAGAAATATAAATTAAAGTTATTCTCTGCCCTTCCATTTATTAAAAATGATATTTTAGAAATAGCACCATCAGAAAAATGCGATAATATTGATGTTCAGCGATATGCGATGAGTGAGAGAGATGATCAAAAATTAAATCAAACAAACGATGGTTACTTCCTTAACCGCATTCGGGAATTCAGACAGTTTATGATAGAAGACATCGAGAAAAAGAAAAAACCCCAAATAAGTCTTGATCGATACAATTCATACGCTTTAAGTATTATAGATAATAGATTATTGAAGATTTTAAAATTAACAAAATCGGATTTATCTATGGATGATGAGAGGAGATTAACAAGTGCCGAAAAATTATTGTATAGAACTCTTTCTAATCTGATTAAAAAATGGAGAGGTTTTTATTTAGAAAGAGACTGATTTCAAAAGACTTATCCTTATTCTTTTAATGTTAAATATTCTTTTCTTGCTTTAGCATATTCTTCCCCGTTAATTTTTCCCTCTAAAAATAATTTCTCTTTATCTCTCATTATTTTTCTTTTTTTCGCTAACTCATTTTTTCTCTCTGCTTTAGAGAAATTATTTGAAATCGTTTGAGCTAATTTAATTATGGTTTTGTTATTTTTATTTAGGAGAGTCTCTAGATATGTACTAATAGGTTTAGCTAGTTCCGCGTCTTTTCTTGAAATTTCTTCTATTCTCGTTAAAGCTAGTATTATTTCATCATCATTGTCTCCCT
>JAEOTL010000120.1 GCA_016839845.1 Promethearchaeota archaeon | reverse complement strand
TGAATCTCAAGAGATTTTTCCATAAAAAGTAATAGATATAAATCGTATTTCTCAACTTCAATTTTCTTAAATATTACTTTTTTCGACTCGTCAGCAATTCCAGATGATACTAGAAAATCTTTTTTTAATAGTTTAAATTCTTTAAAGGTTTTGTATAATGTTTGAAAGTGAGGGGCAGAAATCTCGAACACTTTCCCCGAAATTTCTGATGTTGAAAAACTCGATAAGATGATTCCATTCTCATTTAATAATAGGATTGCGTCAGAATTTGTTTTGGTTGCAAAAACTTTAAGTTGATTTCTAAAAAGTTCCCTATTCGGACTAAGCTGAGATAAGCCATAAGAATAAGCCGTAATAAGACTCCAATGGTCAAATATGCTAGTTTGAAATATTTTAATAAGAAATCGAGAAGAATGTTTTTCTGTTGCATTCGCAATCAACTCCAAATTTTTAAAAATCTCCTTTGATCCCTTAAGATCTGGATCAAATTTATTCAGGCATATTACAATTGGAGGAAATTCATCTATATCGATGAGGGACTTTACTATATTTTTAAAAAGATCTAATGCTTCATTAATCCTATCTAAGTCTTGGATATCAATAAAGAAGAAGAGTAAATCAATGTTATAAAGGTATACTTTGCTCTGTTCAAAGAACTTTTCTCGATACTTTTTTTGGCCACCTAAATCCCAAATTGAAATAATTGAGTTTGTTTCAACAAAAAGGTTTTCTTCAGTTCTCTCAACTCCCTTTGTAGGTAATGCTTTAATAATTTCTGAATATTTTTTTCTAATTCCTAATAAAAAACTCGACTTTCCTGCCTTATCTAACCCAGTAAGTAGAATTTTAAGCTGTCTACGAGGAGAGAGAGGATCTCTAAGCTCGCTAGTAAACTCAAATAATTCATTTCTAATATTTTCCATAATTATTTTCCGTTCGGAAACATCTTTAGTAGCCTGTATCTGACGTGCAGCCTTATCAATAATAACCCGAAGATATTTCATGTTTTCATAAAAAAAGACTTTATCGTCTTCATTTATTAGCACGGTGATTGTGGAAGCTAAAGCTTGTCCACGAGCGGTTTCATCAGGAATAAGAAAAAAATATGTTAATCCATTTAATTTTAAATCAGGAAATGGTAATATCCCAAAATAATTAACTTCTACATCAGTACCTTGAGAATCTTGATATACTGAATCTCCCATAAGCAAGCTAATTGTTTTCATTGCAATTAGAAGTCCCGATTTCTCATCCATATCATTAGGCCATACTATTTTCGGAACAGGACCCCTATCGTCGAAAATGCTTAAGATTATAGCCTTTATTATATTCTTCTTATCTAACTTCGTTTTATCATTATTTTCTTTCTCTTCCCTTTCACTGATATCCGTTTTAGACAATGTGTCCCCTTATCTTTTTAAGTAGAATAATAATATTAGTAATTATTAAAAATTGTATTCAAAATAAAATGTTAATAGTCAATATCTTACAATACTCATAAAAATAATAGCTATTAAATCATTCCCTTCAAAATCCCAAAATTAAGAACTTTTACTATTTTATGCATTAAACTTTACACTACCCAGTTTAGATTCTGCGAAAATTATCTTTATAAACTCCTCGACATTTAATTTGTTTTCTTCGAGCTCAGTTAATTTAAAATTCTCGATTGCTCCGTGTTGGATAAGACTATGGATTTCTTCTTGCATTTTAACCTTTTCAATTACATTTATTTTAGCATTTTTTCTAAAGTGGGCAGAATTCGTGTAAAAGAAATTCTCTTTAAATTCTTGAGGCATGGCTAATTTGGGAAAGTGCTTTAAATCTAACTCAGCAAAACGACGAGGTGCTTTAGATGATGGATTTTCACTCAGTATATATAAAACCTTATCTCTTACCGAGAGTTCTTTTAGTGTATTATTAATTTCAGTCAATACACTCTTTCCAAGGTTGAATACATTGGAATTTTCATGAAAATCTTGGTCTGTCAAAAATTTAAGTGCTTCATTCATTCCTACAAGGCTAATTGATAAATATTGACCTTCTAAGTTAAACACATTTTTATCACCAATAACACCATTGCATAATGGTAAATGGTTAGATCTCAACCTTTTTTCGATGGTCTGGTACTTCTTTAGTAATATATTCGAAATGAGATCTATTTTAATCTTAATATTTTCTATAAAAACATCCTCATCTTTTGCACTATATGCCAAGCGGGGTAAATTCAAGCATACATCTTGCAGTATGCCGAAATTGGAATAGGTACTAGAGGTAGATTCTTGAATTGATGATAAATATAAATTATTAATTGATGAATTTATAAGAATGGGGGTTTGTTGTTCATATACTTCTTCCCACACATTTGAATAACTTTGATAACATTCATCTAGTAAAGTTTTATTGACTAAAATTTCATGTTTTGGGGATTTAAAGGGATTATTAAAGTTGTCCCCTTTTTTGAATATATGAGTAAGAGTGTCAAACAAACTAAGACATTCTTCTTTATAGTTTTCATATATTCCTCCTTGAGAATCTAGAATTCCTAGAAATTGCATTTTTTTAATACTTGTAGGGATTGTGGGACTATTTAAGAAGGAAATTGAGGAAGTTTTCCGACTAGTTAACCATGGGAATTGATTGAATTCACAAATAATGTTTTGAACAATTTTTCTTAGCTCTCTCTCATCTAATCCCTTAGCGTAAGGAGCTAAAAATGCAAGAGGAAAGATAAATCCTTGGTTTCCACCAAATTCGTTCTGTGACATTACCAACCATTTACTTAGATGAGATAACGCCTGTCTGAAGTCTCTTGCTGGCCCTATTTTACAACTATTCGTAGAATTTCTGAAGGGGGGGATTCCATTCTCTAACATCATTCGGGGATCCCATATTTGAGTTAAAGGTCTTAAATCAAAATATCTTAATTTATGGATATGGATATCCCCATATAAGTGGGCTTTCGATTCTTCATTGCTAAGAATTTTTAAATGGGCATACTCCTCAGAAATTCGATTAGCTGCCCAATGACGTATTTTTTCGGGATTTATAAAATCGTCTGTATTTTTTCTTAAACCCTTTTCAAGAATTTCTTCATAATCCATCAAAGGTATTCCTAGTCTAGTATAAAGTTTACGTTCATTTTCAAAATGTTCTTCAGAAAGTATTGAGCACACAATCTCTCGTATATGTGGGCCTGAGAGAAATTTTATTCCCGAACTTATAATTCTTCTCACTACAAGTTCAGTAATTTTTATTGCGTTCTCTTCACTCATTTTGGTTTCTTTAATAATACTATCAAGAATTCTTGAGGAATCAAATTCTGCTAGGTCCCCTTCTGTTCTAAAAACTTTTGGAAATAGGTCCATTGTAAGTTTAAAAGAAGTTTTTATTTTAAATTTTCAAATTTTCTTTTGTTTTATAATATTCAAGAGGTTTAAAAAAAAATCTTATTAATGGGTTAAATAGGATAATTTAATGATATGATAGTAGTATACAATGAATTCTTTATAGAATATCAGTACTCTCTTGTCTTTATTTTATCGCGATAGTCTATTAACTATTATGCAATATTCATTTTCTGAAGCATCACTTCGGCATTTTTACACTCAGATTTATAACTTATTGCGAGAAACTGATACAAATATATCAGAAATGTGGTGTGAAATCTCAGACATTCCTTTTTGTGGGGATTTTAGCATTATAGAACTCACTGATTTCTTGCATGGCTTTCCTTTTATCTCGTTAAAAAAGGGAAACTATAAACAATATCTTGCTGTTGATAAAATTCTATTTATTATGGATTGTATTAAAATTCTGAAATATGATATCAAAGATCTTTCTAAAATCCTTGATTATAGCGGTTTTGAGAAATTAATAAAATCAATATTAGCAGAGAATAACTTTATAACGATTACGAACTTCCGTTTTTCAAGGACGAAATTTAACACAAATACAACGCAAAAGAAGTTCGAAATAGACGTTATTGGGATTTATTTGAATAATATCTTAGTTATTGATGCAAAACAGTGGAATCGTAAAGACACTTATTCTACATTAAATAAAGCAGCAAATCAACAGTATTCCCGTATTAAGGCCCTTAAACAGAACAGAGTTGCGTTTTCAAGACTCCTCGTTGAGCTTCTAGGTGTCCAAACTAATTTTCAAAAGTATCTACCATTTAATTTGATTCCCATGATGGTGACTCTTGAAGATAATAGCATCAAGTTGAATGAAAATCAGGTACCCCTCGTGTCCATATATGAATTGAATGCTTATCTACAAGAATTACCAAATATTATGCATTTCTTTAAATCCGTTAAAGTCACTAAACTAAATACACAAAAGAATATTGACAAATCCATGGTATTTAATTCTTAAAAAAAAAAAAAAAAATTAATTTTCCTTCGATTTCTGTTTCTGGATTTTTTTCTCTTCCTTTGCCTTCTTTTCTTCTTCAGTTAACCCTGTAAGAGTTTGCTCACCGTATTTCTTCACAAAGATAAATGCAATTCCCCATGTAATTAAGGCTACAATAACTCCACCCATACTGTCTGTAACACCACCCATTACGATTTGTGGTATAAAATTCATCAACCCGTGAAAAAGAATCGCCATGAAGACACTTTTTGTATTATTGTAAACCCAACTAAATAGAATGGATCCTCCCACAGTACTTGCTGTAAACCCTATTATCGCAAACACGCTTAAAAAGGCACCAGTGCCAAGCTGGACAAGATTAAGGTAAACCAGAAAGGGATAATGCCATATTGCCCATACAATCCCTACAATTATACTTGATTTATTTGCAGTGTAAGTTTCCTGTAATTTTGGTAATGCATAACCTCTCCAACCAGGTTCTTCGAATCCACTCGTTAAAGTTGTGTTTAAGAACATTAGCACAACAAATAGAGGAGCCTTCCCAGGATTAAATAAGTTTGTAAGATCTGTCCCATACAAAAGGCTGACACCGGCAGAAGCTAGTGTAATAGCTAAAGGAAGGAGAATTATGGCCGCATACCATTTCAATTTAACATTCACTTTACCCATGCTTTTTAAAAGCCCTAATACACCTTCCCTTCTTTTAGTGATTGCTAAGACTATAAAAGCAGCAATCATAGGACCGTAAACTCCGATTTGATTTATAAAAAATACAAGTACATGGAAGCTGTCAACAAATCCTTCAGTTATTAGAACATTGAACGTTAAAATACTTGGTATAAAATAATCATTGACTGAAGAAATAATTAAAGTTGGAATCCAGAAAAGCCATGTTATACCTATTGCTAAGATAAAATAGAGAATCACAGAATTTTTAATTGAAATTTTCATATCCCAAAAAAAGCAATAGAAATTTTGAAAGTATTGTTTATAAGATATAAAATCACTATAGGCAATTCAAAAAACATGCAGAAATTTAATTTTAACGAATTTAATTTATGTTCTTTATCCAATATTTAATCTGTTAGGCCTAGGTAATATTTCACTTGCTTTTTTACAATATTAACAGCGACTGATATTATGCCGCTCTTTACTTTTGGATGAGAGAATAAAATTAAGATCATATCTTTTAAGCTTGAAGATTCTCGATCGATTGGTGCTAAATCTAATACACCCTCACTTCCTCTTACTGAAATTGATTTTAAAATCCCTGCACTTAATCCATCAATAATATCTGTCCCAATCATTGAAAGATTCATTCCAATTGTAGAAAATAGGGATTCTGATATTCTATTGGATATACCTGAGGCGAGGATTGTTCCATCTGTTTTAATTATCGCAGTTGCTTCTATATGAGAATCTAGAGAAACAAGATCCTTTAAGATCTCATTCATACTGCTTGGGGGTAATTTCTCAACCGGTTTATCCTCTTTCACTACTTCTTTTTCAGTTTGGGACGTTTTCAATTTTTTTACTGAAACTTTTTTGGATAAGAAGCTCAAAACTTCACTCATATCTTTCTCCAACTTCTGCCGTTTTGAAATTAATGTTTCATTCTTTGACTCTTCGAGTGGTATTGGAGTGAGTGTTGGTTTTGATCTAGATTTTCCCTTTTTCGGTTCAGTAACAGCATTCTTCAGTTCTGTGAATGCTTGTGTAATATTTTCTTCTTGTGAGTTTAAAATCGATCCTTGAAAAGGAGTTGGGGTGATTTCTTGTAATACTTCCCTATTTGAATCTTCTGAAATTTCACCGTCTAATTCTGATATACTGCTAGGTGGTACGACTTCTTCTGTCAGTTTTTCCCCTTTATCAAGAGATTCCTGTGGTATATCTGTTAGTTCTATAGGGCTAATTGATTTCTGGGGTTTATTGGGATCGGGCTCAAGATCAATTCTCGAAATTCTACTCCTAGATGATTTTGAGGATACTGGAAGCAATGCACCACATTTTCTACATACCCGGGACGATGTCTCGTTATTAGTTGTCCCACAGTTTTGACATATGATTATTGTTTCCTGTCACCTCTTTATTCAATATCGATCCATATAATGTATTTTTTATATAGTTAAAGTATTAAATTTCAGTTTTTTAGATCTATGTAGTATAAGTTATTAGTGAAAATAAGATTTTATTAATATTAGCTTTACGATTTTCTCTACGGATGCTACTACGTGAAATTTATGAATATTAGACTTAATTATCAAAAAGGGTTTAAGAATAAGAAGGAAATCTTTTATTTATAGAGAATTTCCTTTAAAATATTGGCAAATGTTTCAAAATCTTCTTTATGAAATACGGGATCTTCTTTAAGTAGTAGCAAATAGTATGGGGAGGATCTTTTCTTCAGATTTATCTGTTTAAACATAAAATTCTTTCCAAAACGTTGTACTATCATCCTATCTTCAAACCTCTCTTCCATCACACCTGTATACTGAAAACTATCATTCAGTGTGAGAAAATAAGGTGTTGACGCAGTCAGTAAATGTTTTGTCTCTTCATTCTTATA
>JAEOTL010000017.1 GCA_016839845.1 Promethearchaeota archaeon | reverse complement strand
TATCATGGTAGATAATAACTTTTTGATATCCATGTTTTTTAGCAATATCATAGACTCTTTTATAATGGTTAAGATACGCATTCCCTAAACCGATTTCATCAACATAATTCTTCGAATTCATTGATCCAACATCTTCACTTTCATCGGCTCCTATATGAAAGTATTTCGAAGTAAAGACTTCACTTAGTTCACTGATCATTTTATCTAGTATATTATAAATTTCATTATTTGCTATATTTAGACTATTTGATCCTGGAAATTCACCATATTGCCAATAATTAGGATTTTGTAAAATATTATCCCAATGTCCTATTGTTTGAAAGATGGGAATTACTTCTACAAACCAAGTTTTTGCAAAATTTATTAATTCTCTTATTTCTTCTTTAGAGTATGCACCTCTATCCTTTCCAATATCAGGATAGCTTTCAAACCTAAACATGTCAGCCATATATACCAAATAGTATTGGTTTATCTTATAATGACTTAGTGTTTTGATGAATTTCTTTAAATTCTCAACTCTAGGGGTTTGACCCCTTGAAATATCATCAGAAATACCCCGAATTTCTAAAGAGGGAAAATCTATTAATATTAAACTATTGATTGATAATTTATCTTGTGTTGAATTTAAAATTTGAATAAAGGTCTGTATTCCATAAAAAATCCCTATTATAGAGTCTGCTTCTATTAAAAATTTTGAATCCTGAGAGATTATGAGATATCCTTGATCCATATAATTCTTCTTCTTTCTTATTTCCTTTACGAGAGAACCTGGAAAAGTAGAAATATATTTATCTAAAAAAGATTCAATTTTAGATTTTTCTTTAAGATCTTGGGCTTTAATAACATCAAGATCCTTATTTAAGCCAGATGATCTTATTATATTTTGAAATTCTTCTAAGATATAATTACAATCTTTAGTTAGATCTGTGATTAATTTTGAAAATTCATTGATTTTCCATTTTTTAGAACTAATTACTTTGAGATATTGTGGATATGGGATTAACAATAATTCGTCTTTTGATCCTTCAGTCTCTACTAGATTTTCTAAATAAAGAAACATAATATTAAATCAATTAGATAAAACTAAAACTTAGTCAAAAATAAAATTTTTATAAGAATTAAGAAACTATACTTCTTCTCCTCGTCTTTTGGCTTCAATTTCCTTCAGATCTTTACGAAGGACTTTACCGACAAGTGTCTCAGGTAATTCTTTTCTATATTCTATTTGCTTTGGTACCTTATAGGGAGCAACATTTTTCCTACAGAATTCTCTTAATTCATTTGTCATTTCATCGCTTTCGTTATAATCATCCTTTAAAACTATATATGCTTTTACATGTTCGCTGCCAGGGATTTCAGGATTAGGAATACCGATTACAGCAACATTTTCAACTGCATCGTGTTCAAACAAAACATCTTCAAGTTCTCTGGGATATACTTTAAATCCACTCACATTTATCATGTCTTTCTTTCTATCAACGATATAAAAATATCCATCATCGTCCATTTTTCCAATATCACCAGTTAATAACCACCCATCTTTTAATTGATTCGCTGTAGCCTCTGGCTTATTCCAATACCCTTTCATAATTTGAGGACCTTTCATAATAATTTCACCGGATTCACCCACTGGCATAATTTTAGTATAATCATCGATATCAACAATTCTAACTTGAGTATTTGGGATTGGCATTCCAACTGATCCAACTTTTCTCGTGCCAATAAAAGGGTTACTATGTGTAACAGGTGAAGTTTCTGTTAAACCATACCCTTCAAGAATTTTTCCTCCCGTTCTTTCTTCAAATTCTTTTTGGACTTCTGGTGGCATTGGAGCTGCACCAGTATTACATATTCTAATAGATTTTAAATCTTTAGCGTAATCTTCGAGATCGTCTCTTTCTAATAAGCGCATGTACATAGTTGGAACTCCTGGAAACATAGTAGGGTTCGTAGATTTTATCATTTCAAATAAAGATTTTTGATCCCTGGGATCAGGATTCAAAGCTATAGTTGAGCCACTATATATGTGTAAATTCATACAAACGGTTTGACCATATATATGAAATAATGGTAGGTTTGTTAGTATTGTTTCTTTCCCTCTTCTAAATTCATCTCCACCCCACGCAACAACTATCATACAATTTGAAACAATATTATAATGTGTAAGCATAGCACCCTTTGGTAATCCTGTTGTCCCTCCAGTATATTGAAGACATACTGGATCTTCTTTTGCATTAATTTCAAATTCAGGAGGATTAGGTTTTGTATTATTAATTAAGTTAAGAAATTGCATAGTACCTGCTATTTCTGGTGGATTTCTTGGAGCCATTGGAGCATAATCTAACACATTAGTGATAATTATATGACGAAGACGTGTTCTATCTTTAATTTTATTGATTTTGTCTACTTGATTATCCCAAGCAATGATAATTTCAGCTCCAGAGTCGTTCAATTGATAAGCAAGCTCATGTTCTGTATGTAAAACTGAACAAGCGGTAGCAATTCCTCCTGCTTTCAAGATACCATAATAACTCATTATGAATTGAGGAAAATTTGGGATCATCATTGCAACAACTTGTCCTTGTTTTAACCCTAAATCAACTAGAGCAGTTGCAAGCCTATCTGCAATATCTTTTAATTTCTTATATGAAATTTTATTCTTCATAAACCAGATTGCTGTTCGACTTCCAAATTCATCCGCAGAATTATCCAGAAATTTATAAACATTCATTTCAGGACATTCCATAACAGTAGGAACACCTTTATCATAATTTTTTAACCAGGGCTTCTCAGCATAAGGGTCTTCACTCATTTTTATTTTACCTTTTTAACTTCTTTTGATTTTTATTCTATTAAATTAAATAAATTGTGAATTAGTAATTAATTTTCTTTATTCTTCAGTTAAAATGTCAATTGCATTAAGTGCCGATTCACATACATAGTCACACTTGTCATGCACTACACTATTTAATCCTGAAATAATCTCATCTGTGTTTAAACCTATAAACCCGAGGGCTTCAGATGCTCTCCACCTCACATCTGGATTTTTATCTTTTAGAGCCTCTAATAATGAAGGAATTGCAATATTCACGGAATGACCCACCTTTCCTAGAGAAAGTGCCGCTTCACGACGTACAATTATTTTTGGATCCTTTAATGCATCGCATAGAGCACTAGCGGCTTCCTCTGAATCGTATCCAATCTTTCCTAAGGCTCTTGCTGCTCCAACTCTAATTGAGGCTTTTCTTCCTAGAGGATCTCTTCGAAAATTATCAAGACCAAGCCAAAAAGAGAATCCAGTTAATTCCCTACTTACATCTACCCAAGATAATTTTAATAAATTAATAAGAGTTGGAATCGCTTCTTTAGCATCTAAGCCGATCCCTCCAAGTGCTGAAATCAAAATATTTTTCATATTCCACTTTGCTGAATCAAGTGCTTTAATCAAAGATGGAACAGCTTCTTTACCTATACTTCTAAGGGCATCAGCTGCTTTTCCTCTAACAGCTTCAACCTTAT
>JAEOTL010000378.1 GCA_016839845.1 Promethearchaeota archaeon | reverse complement strand
TCCTCCTCTTCTGCAAGAGACTGAAACTCCTTAAAGTCTAGTATTCCCTTTTCTCCATAAAACTTAACAATATTGATTAAAGATTTTACATTTCTATTAAGATATCGCTTTCTTTTATTTTCAGTATTCATTTTTTTTCCCTTCATTTTTAATATCTTTTGTTTCATTTCTGGTAATTCCCAGTTGATTAGATCGGAATAAAAAGTTACACCAGATTTCTTTAGCTCTCTGAAGGCTTCACTTTTTGAAAATTCGTCTAATTGGGAAAGTATTTGTTCTATTGAATGATTCATTAACAGTTCTTTTTCTTTGTCTCTTCTTTTCTGAAAATTTCTTATTAAGCCTAAATCTGAAGTTTGATCAGATTCTTTTCTTGAAAATTTAATTTCCTTACGGTCAATTCTACCCTCTAATTCTATTTGCTCGTAATCTGTCAAGACAGCTTTCATCAACCTTTCTTTCCGTTTAGCAACAATTTGAAAAGGAATATCTACAGTGTCTTCAGTGATTAATATGTAGCATCTTCCTGGGGCGTATCTTCCAGTTCTACCTCGTCTTTGAATCAATCTTATCTCAGAAGGTACAGGTTCGTAAAAGATTATCGCATCGACATTTGGGATATCAATCCCTTCTTCAGCAACACTAGTTGCAATGAGAATATTGATTTTATTATCTCTGAATTTTTTTAAGACTTCTGTTTGTACTTTTTGGGAATATCCTATATCATCTACTTTTGAACTCTGCCCGATAAATTTTTCAACACAATACTGGTTCTGAAATTCATTTTGTAAGTTACTCTTCAGGAATTCTGCCATTTCTCTGTATTGTGTAAAAATAATAATCTTTTTATTATCAAATTCTTCAAGTTCTTCTTGAATAATGGAAATAAGTTTGATTATTTTCGGATGCAAAGTTATTGATAGATTTTTTTTCTCAATTATCGAATTTACTAGCTTGTAATGCTTTGAATTGGCAATCCTTTTCGCAGATAAGACTTCTTGCTCAGCTCTATATTTAATTTTCTCTAGAAATGACAAAAAAAGAGAAATATCTTGTGTTTCGAGGAGATCTTTAGCGTGAAGCAAGGATATGCAACTAGAACAATAAGAATATACGGAATGAACATCTATATCGTTTTTTTTAATGATATCTATTAGCTTAGGATCTTGATAATAGAGATATTCCTCTATATCTTCCTCAAATTCATATCCTTGTTCAAATCTTAGTGTAATAGTTAAATCATGAGTAATTTTCAAGAAATCTAATTTTGAGTAATATTTTTTATAAGGATTAATCAGCTCCCTGTCGATAAAGAATTTTAAGAAGTTCGTAAATAAATTTTGCCATACCTGGCTTAATTCCAAGATTCTTGTTGGTAAACTTACCAAATTTATGAATGTATCAATATCATGAATGTACTCCTTTACATCATCGTCATCATAACTTCGATATAATATGTTTTCAATATGCAAATTATTACATATCTCTTGAATACGCTCAAAATCCTTTCCAGGTGAAGCAGTCAATCCGAGTATTAACGGATCATTACATGTATTTATATATTCCTTTGAAATGAAGTTGTAGGAATAGTTTCCTTTTGTTTTATGCGCCTCATCAAAAATAATTAGAGCAACTTCTGTTAGATCATAGCGTCCTCTTATTATGTCATTTTTGATCACTTGAGGGGTTGAGACAATCACTTTTGATTTCCTAAATAATAAAAATCTCTTTTCAGGAGATTGCTTCCCGGTAAGAGATACAATTTCTTCAGATTTAATATTTAAAAATTTTTCACAGGAATCTGTATGCTGAGACACTAAAGGTCTCGTTGGGGCAAGAATGATGATTTTTGCTTGAGGGTATTTTTTAAGAGAATGAGCAATTGCTAAAATACCAATAATAGTTTTTCCTAATCCCGTTGGCAGAACTACTAAAGAATTTCTATTCTTACAACTATGAGCAATATTATTTTGATAATGTCTGAAAAGAACTGTGTTCTTCTTTAAAAATGGACCATTGCAATATTTCTTTGGCTCTGATTCCATCTTAAAGGGAATAAATTATTATTTGTTTTTAAAAATAATATCGCTGTAAGATTTTTATAATATTGATGTAGTTACTTATTAATTTGGAAATATGTTTTAGAAATCATACATAGGAAATAAGGAAATGACGGAAATAGATCCCACAATTAGAAGTGAGAAAGGAGATTCTGGAAAACGATATCCAAAAAAAATTATCACCTCTTTTCAATTAGGTAATCTTGTGGGCTTAATGATGAGTCAGATGTATTCTCAACAAATGCCTTATTATTATCAATCATTTATAGGATTAAATATAACTTTATACCTCATTGCCCAAATAATTTTTATGATATTTAATATGTTTAATGATCCCCTTTTAGGATATTTGAGTGATAGATCTACAAGATTTACTAAGCGATGGGGGAAGAGATTTCCATTTATCATAATCGGGGCTATCCCCTATTCGTTCATGGTAATTTTTCTGTTTTCTTCCCCTAGTATTGGGGCCGCTGGACATGTTGGCGTTTTCATATGGTACTTAGTGTTTCAATTCCTTATGGATACGTTCTTCTCATTATATGATATTAATCGAGTTGCATTATTCCCAGATAAGTTTCGTAATAATAAAGATAGAAAAATTGGGGGTACAATTACCACTATTTTAGAGACCTTAGGAATACTTCTGGGGCTAGCGATACCAATCCTTATTATTGGAGAATTTGGTGAGGGTGTAGGATATCCACTACAAGCAGTAATAGTAGCGAGTTTAAGTTTTGTATTTTTTATGCTTATGATTCCTGGTGTTCGCGAAGATTCAGAAATGAAACAACGAAGAGCTTTTTTAGATCAAAAAACTGAGCCATTTTTTAAAGGTTTTATCGCAACTTTGAGGAATAAGAATTACATTGGATATATTTCACTATATATAGGTTACACTACAGCAATGGGTATTATAATGGCAACAATACCGTTTTTTGTGGAGGACATACTGCAACTTCCTAAGATTGGTGAATTCATACTTGCTTTTTATATAATTGCTGTAATAATCTCCGCACCAATTTGGTATGCCTTCTCAAGAAAAGTTGGTATTAAAAAAATAGCTTTTATAGGTGCTGCATTCCTGGGTTTGATGGGAATTCCATTCTTGTTTCTTCCAGTTGGACCTGTTGGATTACCTGTTGTGATAATAGTGTTATTTATTGCTGGTTTTGCAGATGGTGCCATAATATCTATGACGATGCCAATTTTCTCGAGTGTAATCGATGAAGCAACTGTTAAATCAAAGAAACGAATGGAGGGGATATACCAAGGTACCTATATTTTTATTTCTCGAATAGGGATCGCCATTAATGCTTTTGTTTTCTGGATTGTAAGGACGCTCACAGGATATCAATCAGGTTCGACAGATGCTTTTGAATTGTTTGGGCTACGACTTCAAATGTCGATCTTCCCAATGATCATTATTTTCACGGGAATTCTAATTTTTTGGAGAGCGTATAGAATCACAGAAACACAAATGAAAGAAAATACTACATTACTTACTGAATTGAATCTCTAAGTTTCAATTTTATTAATTTTTATATTTTTTTCACCGGAAAAAACAAAACTTTTCTTTTTTTTACCTTTCTCTTAATCATATTCTGTGTTTCCAGCATTTTTAACGTTATCGCAACCCAACCGCGTCCAATCATATGAATAATACCCTTCCTTTTAGGATAGACCATTTTCATTATCGATTTAGGAGATATGCCTTTTTCTGAATGTGTATTAATGGCATGTAATATTAATTCCTCTCTTTCTTTCATACGTTCTAAAATTGCATTCAGTGTCTCTTGGGGTTTCTCAATAATATCACCATGAGCAGGCAGGATCAATTTCAAATTAGGTAATTTCTGGTAATTTTGAATTGTATTTAAATAATCAGTCATATTCGACTCCGGTGGTCCTAACCAGGTTGATCGCATGTTTAGCACGTTATCCCCAGCAAACAAAACTCCCTTTTCCTTGTTATACAACGATATGTGGTCAGGAGAATGTCCAGGAGAGGAAAAAATTCTCCAAGACTCCTCATTAATTGTTATTCCAGAATTCTCTTCAATAATCTCATCAGGATTTCTAAGATAGGATAGACCAAATACACGCTTATAAACCATGCGCTCACCTTTGTTTCGTATGAAATTCCATACCTTTCGAACAAATTTTCTTCTAATTTTCAAGTAGCCTTCATACTCATCAGCTTGAAAACTCTTTTTAAAACTAGATTCATCACTTATAATATTAGCTATCCTTTCTGTTAGAAGAACTCTTAGATCCAATTTTTTACTTATAGAGGTTAAGCCGGAGAAATGATCTGAATGTCCATGAGATATAGTTATCCGTGTGATTTTAAAGTTTAAATTCTGTCGTTTAAATTTTTCTTCTATATGTTTGAAACTCTTTAAAAATTGTTTAACTGAACTTTTGTTTCCATATCCGGCATCAAAAATTAGCCCATCCCCTCCAGCTAATACATAGATGTTTTCTGAAGGACCAAACCTTCCCTTTTCTTCGATCAAAAATATGTCGGAATATACTTCCTTCATTCATTCTAAATAGCTGTTTGTAGAAAAAAAATTTTAGTAATTAAGACTAGGGATAAGAATAAAAAAAAAAAAGAAGAAAGCTAAATAAGTTATTGAATAAGGTAATACCTATTTAGAAGTATTTAATTGCAAGTAAAATGTCGTCTCGGGTTACTTTCTTACGTTTGGAGTGTTTAGTTAATGAAAGGGCTGTTTTTGTAATTTTCTCTGCTGATTGACCCATCCAATCAACAAGTTCATCAACAGCATCACGAGCTACTATTACTGCACCATTGTGTTTCATTAATCTTCTAATAGGAGACCAACTAATATATTCAGACATTTTTATTCCTCCACTTATATATAATTTAATATAATTTTTTGGTGATTTTTGTTATTTTTAAAGAGTTTATTATATAGATATTAATCTTTTGGATATTTAAAGATTTTGTTAAAGCCTTGGTTAAAATAAGAAAAAAGTAAGAAATATTTAACGACTAAAATCAGAATTGCGAAGATGATCAATCTGGTGCAAGTTTGTAATTTTTTATGGATTGTTGATATACGTGAAAATTTATGCTGGAATTATCGAAATCATAGCATTTTTCTTTCAATTCAAATATTAACGTTCATAATTTAAAGGAAATAGAAAATTCGATCAAATTCTGGAACGTTTAACTGGGCATTATTGCAATCTTGATTAGTTATTCTTTTTAATTCATTTTAAGAATTCCTGAAGAATTAGGAGTACTCCCAAGAAAAATTAAAACGAATTCTAAGAGATCATTAGATTTAAGAAGGTTTTTCCTCACTAGGGACTTTTAAAATGAAGAAATAAATTTAAAATGATTTCCTAGAGGGATTGAGAAGGGATTTACCATACCATTTGTTCGTAATTGCATTTCAGGCACTTAATTTCTTCACCTGTTTTTGGAAAGTATGGAAGCACTGCACCGCAATATTTACATTCTAAATCATGAATTCTATCAACGGTATTGACGATTCCTCTCGCTATTATGTGTTCACTGACGCCGTTTGAAAGTAACGTTAGAAATGAGATAAGTTCAGTATGGTTTTTGGAAAGCGTGATTATTTCTACTTTATTTGCTACAATTTGCCCAATGATTAACACATCATCTCTCATGTCAACATCAGCCCCAAAATACCAAATAATTCTTTTTTCTGGATCCTTCGCTATCAATTGGAGGTTATTCCTTCGGAAGATTTGCTCCACTATATTATAAAAAATATCAAAATTGATTTCACTTTGAAGTTCCACACCCATGCTTTTTATTGCTTTTTTCATGCCAGGAATTCGTGCGAATTCTCCAATATGGGAACTAGGAATAATTTTAGGCATTATCATTATTTCATCTAACCTAATTCCCACTGACTCTGAATTTAGAACTCTAACATAGTCTTTATTATTAACGTAGGTAACTATAGTTTTTATCTCACCATGATGGCCTAAGGATTGGGGAGTAAAATATAAGTGAATTTCTTTTGAACTTTTTTCATTTATTACGTCAAATTCAACAATTGATTTAAGGTTCCCTTCCTCTTCGACTCCTTCAGGTACATATACCGTGAGTGGATAACTTCTAGTTATGTCCAGAAACTTTGGATAATCAATTTTCACTTTTATTTCTGTTATTGAAGCAAGACTGTCATTATATAGCTTTATTGAATATCTATAGTGCCTTCCATATGCTCTGAAATCATTAGCAAGTCTAATTTTGTTTTCTTGGTCGATGGTTTCAAAGGCAAATGCGGTTTCTTCTCTCTTCTCTTTAAAGATTACTAGATTGTGTGTATTATCGGATTTAATACCGTTTTCTTTATCGTTCATTATGCCGTTTATTAATAATTCTCTAGGCTGAATTTCTTAAGGTTAAATTAAATCTATATTAACAATTTGATTTATATTTTTTAATATTAATTTCTTTACTTTAATTTCTTTTTATACATAAATATCAATGCGATTTAAAGCCTTTGCATCTACATTAAAACAAGGATTTTGCCTGTTACGTGAGCGGATCTTGTAAGTTTTAGAAAAAGACAGTCTACCAGACGAGTTGTTTGGTTTTACATTTCTCACACTCAATTGCTTCTCCTTTTTTAGGGAAAAATGGGAGGAAAGATCCGCAATTGGTACAATCTAAATCAAATATCAACTTTTCAGATTTTACAACTTTCCTTATTAACAGTTCTTCTTTAAGATTCTTAGTGAAAAATGATAAAACCGAAACAAGGGCAATAGGGTTCTCTGAAAATGCCATGAATTCTATTTTGTTCTCGAACACTTTACCGAGGATTAATATATCAAACCCAGACTGATTTTCTGTTCCAAAGAACCAAAGATCTCCTCTTTCCTTTTCTTTTATGATTAATTGAAAATTGTAAGACAGAAACAACTCTTCTAATAAGTTAAAACATTTATCAAAGGTCCCTTTTTTGTTTGTTCCAAATCCTAGACTTATGAGATTTCTCTTGACATCTCGTTGTTGAGAAAAATTTCTAATGCTTGAGCTGGATATTATCTTAGGGGTGATATTTGGCTTATCAATTTCAATTTTTATTGGATCAGATTTAATTACTCCTATTTTCTCATTACTTTTCTCAAATGCAATAAGCATCTTGACCTCTCCTTGTCCTTCCATAGTAGAAGATGTGAAAAGTAGTCGAATTTTGTTTGAAGTATTTTGTTTTAAGATATCAAATTCTAAATCGATCCTCTTTACATCTTCCTCCTCTTGCTTAATTGGGGAGTACACTCTTATTGTTGGGGGAAAACATTTCGAGTATTCTAAGAATTTTGAATACAATACCCTAATTCTGTAGCTTAAAATAAGTGTTGGGCTTTGGTTGTTAATCAAGATTGAATAACTATAATGCAGTCCTTGGGGAGTCAATTTATTTATTACTATAACTTGTTCTTCTTGATTAGATTTCTCGACTGAATATTTATCGCTAATTTTCTTTTTGGAAGTTACTTTAGGCTCGAAAACAATAAGTTTGTGTATTTTCTCTTCTGGTTTTTCTTCTTCAGATTCTCTTTCTTCATTTTGGTTTACTCTTTCTCGAGCTTCTTCATCTTCTGACGTTTTTTCATCGTCTCTGTTAGGCATTTTAGTTCTTGAGAGGGAAACAACTAATCTTGAATTTTCGTGTTATCGTATTATTAATACATAAAAAATTGATAATATATATTTTTTAACACTAGTTTTTTTAATCAAGATTCTTATTTATACTTGAAAGCTGCAATGTTTGAGGAAATAGAAGCACTATTTGTAAGTTCAACAATTAAACCGACGTTTGAAAAGGTTCATATTATCCTAGCTTTATTCATATTTGATGAGAATCCAGAAGGAATTGGAAGGTATCGTTTACAAAAGGAATTATTAATTGGTGAAGGAACCGCAAAGTCTTTAATTAAGAAGTTAAACGAGAAAGTGCAATTCATTACGGTCGCTGATAAGAAAATACGAAAGGGGCATGTATTAACAGACATTGGTTCAAAATATTTGAAAAATATTAAAAACCATATCCCCTTTATATCATCGGGGGAATCATCAATACTTAGAACACTTTTGATTGATGCCGAAAGAATATATTCTTACTTCTGTTTAATAAAAAATGCGAGTACTAAGATAACGAATGGTATTAATCAAAGAGATGCAGCTATTAAAGTAAACGGTTCTGGAGCCACGTGTTTGGTTTTTAATGGAAATGAATTAGTTTTTCCTTCACTTACGCAAGATGAAAGCGTAAATGGGGATATAATTTTAGATGAAACTCTCTTAGGTTATTTCGAATCCCATTTGTTGGATAGAAAAATAAAATTGGAAAAAAATGATGTTATAACAATTGGTTCCGGAGATACTCCCCAAAAAGCAAGGTTGGCAACTCTTAACGCAGCTTTAACTCTATTATAATACATAAAATGAAAAAATGATGAAGAAACAAGGAGATATCATATTAATTATAAAACAACCAATTTTTGAAAGTTTAAAATTGTGTGTTCAAAAAGCTTATCCTAATGAATCCTTTGGATTAATCTTTGGTTCCAAACCTAAAGAAATTCCCTTGAAAAATCCAGGAGAATTTCAATATTATTATATTGCTGAAGTATTTGAATGTATCCAATCTGATAGGAGCTCTCCCGTTGATTTCTTAATGGAGAATATTGAGGAACTATACAGAGTAATTAATAATGCTAACAAGAAACATAACGCTAGAGTTTTAAGTATTTTCCACTCACATCCCTCCGGTTCATATCCAAGTGGATTTGATATCAATTACATGAAATTTTTAGATGATTTTTACCGTAAGGTTTTAAATTCTCCAATCCCAATAAAAATGCCCATTAAAAATCAAATTTGGACAATCATGGACGGAAGTAATTTTGATATTAATGGCTTTATTTATTTAGAAAATGAAATACAGCAAATACAACTGCGGATAGAACAAGATACATAAGAAACTGAGTTGAATAACAGAATATAAGAAAGTTATTGTTATTCTACTTGGTTAAAACCATCTTTAGTAATGGTACATAATTGGAGCTTGTATCCCGAGCCAGCATCTCTTTCTCGAGAACTTGAGATTGCGGTTTTTATCAAGTCTAAACCATTTGCTTTACTCATATTTGGTTTCCAATCGGCTTCCAAAACTCCTAAGGAAAAAGGTGAACCTGAACCGAACGAGAGGAAATTATCTTCTTCGTACAGTGTTCCGAGCATATCGATTCCCCAAAGTTTACCTTGCTTTTCTGTTTGAGAGTACCCTCCAACTATCATCATTGAAAGAAAGAATGAGCGCCCACTAAATAAAATATTTCGAACGAGACTTGCTATATACTTTGGCTCCGGGGGCATCCCCTCTTCTATTTCCTTTAAACGAGAAAGCGCGCGAATTTGACCGATTACATACTGACAGTCCGCTACACCACCCGCGATTGTAGCTGCTGAGAACTGATTAATCTCAAATAGTTTTTGAGCTTGTTTAGAAGCGACTAGAAATCCTGCGGATGCTTGGCTGTCTGTACCTATAACTACACCCTCTTTTATAATTAGACCGACTGTTGTGGTACCTGTCTGGAGCGCTTCTTTTAATAATTTTTCATCGCGAATATTTTCTTTCATCATTTTAATGTACTCAACTTCTATTATAATCAATAACTAGTTAAGATAGATAGAAATTATTTCTATATTTATTTTTCCTTAATAAACCATAATTTTATTGGTGTTTTAAAAAAATTTTAAAGATATCCTTCTTTATGAGTATTATTCAGTAATATTCTCTTTGGTCAACAAAGTATGGCAAGAAGTCAAGCTAAAAGTAAAAGAAAGTTTACAGGAAAGAAATATAAACATTTCAGAAAAAAAAGAAAAAGAGAACTTAGTCGCCCTATAATGGATACGGTCATTGGGGAGGATAAAAAGAAGAAGCAGAGAGTTTTAGGAGGAAATGTGAAACTGAAATTATTTTCCACAATGTTTATTAATGTAACTGACCCTAACTCCAGAAAAACTTCAAAAGTTAGGATTATTGGTTTTGAAAGTAATGCAGCTTCAAAGGATTTGAATCGTAGACATATTTTAACAAAAGGAGCGATAGTTGAAACGGAATTAGGAAATGCAAAGATCACGAGCAGGCCCGGACAGCACGGCGTTGTGAATGGTATTCTTCTCTCCTAAGCTGTCTCTTGCATTTTTATAAACTCTTTTGAATTTCATGAATCCATTCCAAACCCTAGATAAACTTTTTAAAAGTTAATAGAACTATAAAAATAATTATGAGATTTAAAAAGCTTTTTGAATATTCATGGGTATGGCCTTATATTGGGGGAGTACTAGCAATTATTGCAGTTATAACCCCTGCAACAGCCCAATCTGAACCAGATGTATTCATAGATTCTCATACATACTGGTTATGGGGATTAGTGGCAATAACTGATTGGACATGGGGTTGGACGGGTTGGGCATGGGAAAACACATATCAATTTATTACAAATCCATTAGTTATGATTATTGATGTAATATTGACTTTGATGGTTATAATCATGTCTGTTAAACTGCTTTTTAAAACGCGAAGCTATGTACTTGAAAAGAAAAATTTAGATAAAAGCTACTTATTATATTCTGCTGGTTATTTTGGGATAATTACGGCATGGTTAATAATAAATGAACTCATATATTCAGTAACAGGATTTTTAGAACTGGGTCCATATTTCTCATTTATAGGCTATTTTGGAATGGAGTTTGGGGTTTACGGTCTTTATCTTGGGGGTGCAGTTACAGCCCTTGGTTATATTCTAACTATGATTGGTAGACACTCCTTCTACTATTAATTCTCCAAGGATTAGTCTTGAATCTTAATATTTTTTACGTTAGCTTTTTTCCCTTCAATTATTTCTGTATTATTACTATCACAATGGCTACACTTAAACAGCTGTAATCCCGTTAATTGTGCATCTTTGGTTAAGGACACTACTGAGTTTTTATTGCAATCTCTGCAACGAACTTTTCCAGGAGTTATTTCTATTATTAGCTTGGCTCCTTCCGCAATTGAGCCTTTAGTAGCCATTTCAAATGAGCGCTGGAGGAGTTCTGGAACGATAAGTGTTAGTTCTCCAATTTCGAGGAGAACTTCTGTAATTTTTTTTGCGTTATTTTTTATTGCTGTTGCTTCGGCTACTTTAAATATATTGTAGGCAAATGAAAATTCATGCATTGCATTTCATCAGGTTTTTGATTGGAGTTTCTTTATTTCTTTAGCAACCTCAAGCAATACTTTAGATTTCTGTTTTCCTTGAGCATCGATAACAACTCTGCCAGGATCATCCCACCAAGACCTAGAATATTTATATCCTGGTTCAATGACTGCATTATATCCTAGATTCTTTGCTGCTTTGGCGATTCCACTAGTAGTAACTTTGTCTATAGCAAATTTTTTTGGTAATCTTCTCCCTTTACTTCGACTTCTTTTAGCGTCAAAGTACTGAGGCCAAAAAATTAAGAAAGGTTTTCGTGCTCTCATAAATTTAACTATTGAGTGAGTTGTAAAAACAATAAGAATAAAAACTCTTTAATCAATATAAAAATTACCAGTTAGAATTATAGGTATTCATGGTTTAAATTTTAATTAAACAAAAATTTGACAAATTAAAGAAAAGAGAGAACTGATATGAATCTAAGAGAGTTGGTTGAACAACAGGCAGAGAAATATAAGGATAGAATATTTTTATACTGGGAAGAAACTACCGTATCCTACAAGCAACTGAATGAACTATCCAATAAAGTCGCAAATTCATTATACAATTTAGGGATAAAAAAGGGAGATAAAGTGAGTGTATATCTACCAAATATGCCAGAATATGTCTATCTATACCTAGGAATTCCAAAGATCGGAGCCGTAATTGGTCCTGTGAATGCATTATTCAAAACACGTGAAGTGAAGTTTGTAGTTGAGCATTCCGAAGCGAAGGTGATAATAACTATACCCCAATTCATGACTGTAGTTAATGAAATTAGAAATGAACTCCCTAATTTAAAGCATGTCATAGTAATAGGAGAATCTTATGAGAATACGTTAAATTATAAAGATCTGATGGAGAAAGCCTCACCAAATTCACCACCACATGTCGATATAAATGAAAAGGAAGATGTAGCAGCTATCCTATATACTTCCGGAACAACTGGATTCCCTAAAGGGGTATTACAGACTCACTTTAACATAAGGAGAAATGCTGAAATGATTCAAGAATTTTTGAATGCAAGGGAAGACTTTCGGTTCATGCTGATATTACCATTGTTCCACGTCAATGCTCAAATAGTAACTGTTATGGCCCCCTTTTCAATCGGAGCCAGCTGTATTTTAACACCAGGATTTTCAGCCCAAACACATTGGGAAACTGTCGCAAAATACAAGGCTTCGACATTTAGTGC
>JAEOTL010000377.1 GCA_016839845.1 Promethearchaeota archaeon | reverse complement strand
TTGAAGTTGAAGGTTTTGATTACGATATTGCTGTTCACCTTCGTGCCGCATTTTTATACATGAAATTAAGTATTCCAATCATGAAAAAGCAGGGATCTGGCTGTTTTATCTGTACGGGATCTGTAGCAGGATTTCAGCAGGGTATGGGGGGATTATCTTATTCACTCTGTAAGGCTGCATTAATTCACCTTGTTCGAATTGCCGCAGTTGAGTTAGGAATTTTTGGGATTAGAGCAAATACAATAGCTCCGGGGGGGATTGCAACCGGAATCTTTGGGCAAGGTATTGGTTTATCTCGTGAAAAGGCAGAAGAATGGGCCGAAATAAGGAAAGAAATAATGGCTAATGTCCAACCCATTCGGCGTGCAGGACTTCCTGAAGACATTGCGAATGCTGCGTTATTTTTAGCATCAGATGCAAGTAGTTTCATTACAGGAATAACTCTAAAGGTTGATGGTGGGCTACTGTCTGGAAGAATCCCTCAAGATAATGAAGAAAATGAAATAATATGGAACCATATGTTTTCACAGTTGGAACCAGCGGATCAGAAGATGATAACTGAGTTAATACAAGAAGGTGCTCAAAAAGCAGCTGAAAATTTAAAGTATATAAAACCAGAAATTCGGGAGCGAATTCTTAAGAGAGAGCAAAGGGCGGCAGAAAGAAGAACAGCACGACAAAAGGCAACAGAGTAAAGCTGTATTAAAGTCTAATTGGATATTAGAGAAAAGCTCTTATCACGCATGACATTGTTCGTATCAAGCCTAAAATCTCTTTATTTTATTAATAAAAACTTTTTATCTTTCAAGCAATTCTTAGCAAGTAGGAACTTCTAACAAGGTCATAAAAATGTCTGAAATACGAAAAGTTCACAATCGCTGGATAATTGTTATTGGAGCCATAATGATTCAATTGGCATTAGGGACAATTTATTCCTGGGGGACGCTAACTGTTTTCGTAAGCGAACCGTATTTAGGTGAAGCGAAGGAGCTTACAGTGTATGTGTTTGGTGCTGGTTTATTGTCATTTGCGATAACAATGATCTTAGCGGGTCAATTACAACAAAAATTCGGACCGAGAAAAATTGCTATTCTTGGGGGAATCTTGATGGGAGGCGGTGTGATAACCTCAGCATTAATGACAACATTCATTGGATTGTTCATCACATACGGTATCATCTTTGGGATGGGAATAGGATTTGGATATGTATGTCCAATTGCCGCTGCCAGTAAATGGTTTCCTGATAAAAAAGGATTTATTAACGGAATCGCAGTAGCAGGTTTCGGTGCAGGAGCTTTCATTTTTAATTTTGTGATACAGGCTCTATTTAATGCATTTAATATTCCAATAATGTTTGTCATATTAGGAATAATCTATTTAGGACTTATCATCGGTGGGGCAATGACTTTAAGTGTACCACCAGAAGGATGGAAACCCGCAGGATGGGAACCACCACCTCCTTCTGAGGAAAGTGGGATTTCTGGATTTGAATTTGAGAGAGCCAAAACGATTAAATTACCTCAATTTTGGATGCTCTGGGCAACCTTTATATTAAGTGCAATCTCAGGATTAATGGTAATAGGCTCCTATTCTGCGTTCGCTCAATCAGATCCCATTAGTGCAAGTTTTAATTTTGTACTTATCGGAAGCCTCGCAGCACTATTTAATGGTTTAGGAAGAATAGTGTGGGGTAAAATGGCTGATCTAATCAGTTACAAAAAGGCAATGCTCCTAATGTTCTCTGTGCAAGCAGTTTTACTACTAACTTATTTTACTACAAATATCAACGAAGCATTATTTTTAATAATGACATGTGCTATCTTCTTCTGTTTTGGAGGAAACTTCAGTCTTTTCCCTACTGCTACTGCTGACTTATTTGGTTCGAATAATTTGGGTCCAAATTATGGAATGGTCTTTACAGCGTATGGAATTGCTGGTTTTATTGGAGCAGTTGGAGTAAATTTATTCGTGACACTATTCGGGAGTTATTTACTGCTTTTTATCGTTATGGGGATCATGTCTGTTGGAGCCGCACTATTAGCTTATCTGATAAAACCCCCAACGTCGAAATAGGAATAAATTCATATTTTATTTTTTTTCTTTTTTATTTAAAGTTCAATCTTCAATTATTATATCTTATTAGAAGAAATCAAAGAAAAAAAAGAAAGTTAAAGTTAAAATTATACAACTGTTATGGAAATTGCTGAGAAGAACGTCGTAAACATAAGAACAAACAGCACTAATCCAGAAATAATTAGAGATATCCTTCGAGTCCTCTCATCAAGTTTATCATTTACGGCAAAACTCAAAAATCCTATCAGGATGAACATCATTGCAATATTTACACCAATTCTCGCTATATTCATAAAAATTACATCTTGCCATTCCATCCAGTATCGCATTTCGTCAATTTCTTCCTGTCGTCTTATGTAGTCGTTATATCCATATTCACCGTTCCAGTAATTTATATCATTTCGTTGGTTTTCTAACGATTCCCATGTGGAGGCATTTTGAGCAATTGAACGACTAATCCCCATCATCAGACCGAATCCTATGGCAACTACTAATCCATATATAATAAATTTAGTAGCTTTATTCTTATCCATCAACGGTAATTTTTCAAAAAAATTGTTTCTTTCACCCATATTAAATCTCCCTCCGTAGTTTTTTGTAGAAACCAAAAGTAACATATATAGCAAGGATTGCAAGAACTCCAGCACCCGCGTAATAGAATATTTGCTTTAAGATTTCTCCGGGACCATCAATTCTAACGAGTAGATTAAAAGGTACGAATGTATCACTAGCAGGTCCACTATTAGATCCATACACAACTATGACATAGGCTCCAGGGATGGAAATAACGTAATCCCCGCTTGTGCTCCCTCCGAATTCTATATACCAGTACCCATTATTCGTGATTGTTCTTGATGTAGAAGATCCGGTATATGTAGAAGGTGATTGTCCCCACACGAATTGAGAATAAATAAAGCTTAATCCTGAAAGTGAACCAGGTGTATTATTAAGAGCGTATTGTTGGTCATAGTATCCCTTACCGACGATCTTTAGGGTTGCTGTAACATTGGCGCGATTCACTGAAAATCCAATTGTTGCTTTTTGGTCTTTTTGTATCGTTACTGGAACCGCAAAGGCTTTTTGTAATCCTAAACTACTATCTTCGTAGATTCCAATTGAATTATTTACAACCTCGACTTTATCTAGAAAGTATCCTAAGATCGGAGCTGCGACAAATAAGCCAATTCCTATAATCAGTAAAGCCATTGACATTTTTCTTTTTTCCATTAACTATCACATTATTCGGTATTTGTTGGTTTATCATTAAATTGGTATTTACAATTAAGTGCATTTATCTTATATAAAAAATTGCGTGATAAGAGTGTAAGAACAAACTAATTTGAAAACTAGGTGACTATGATAATTTTTAATACATCATATTATGTAATCTCATATGTCAGAAGAAGCAAGGAATAGCAAAAGTAGGTATAGAATAATAATATACCATGGTCACCTTCACAAAATCCCCATTGAAGGGACTGGGGCAAAATCTAAAGAGGAAAACTTGACAAGCACAGAAGAGGGAATGGATTGACCTTCACAATTTAGAAATTTTATAATCTTTTTAAATTGTAAAAAACCATTATATAGTAATCAATATGAATACAGCAAGTTGTTTTTAAATGAGTGAAAGTGAACAAATTAAATTGTTAAAAGAAAGAAGAAGCATAAGAAGTTATGAACAACGCTCCATTGATGATAATATTTTAACTCAAATACTCGATACTACAAGGTGGTGCATGAGTGCTAGAAACAGACAACCTTGGACTTTTATCGTTATTAGAAATAAAGATATGATCCAAAAAGTAGCAAAAGAATGTACCACAGGTCCTTTTATTGCTGGTGCGCCTGTTTTAGTTGCGATTGTGGGGGATATGGATTTTTCTCCTAACTGGTATCTTCATGATACATGTTTTGCGTCGTTGCAATTAGCATTAGCTGCTTGGTCGTTTGGTATAGGAACTTGTTGGATAGGTAGAATAAACAGAGATAATGTGAAGGAAATTTTAAATCTCAAGAAAGGTGATCATCTCTTGACGGTCCTCCCGTTAGGATATCCGAAAGGAGGAATTCCCACAGCACCCCCGAGAAAAACTTTAGATGAGATTGTCAAGTATATCGATTAAGGGAATTTTTTTTTCATTTTATTTTTTTCCTATAATTTCTTGGAATAAGGTTTTTTCTATATTTCCCCCACTTATTATTGCTACGACATTTTTATCTGAGAATTCCAATCTTTTTTCAAGGATATAAGCTACAACTGTAGCTCCTGCTCCTTCAACGATTTGACCTTCTTTCTCATACAAAATTGAAATTGCTGATCGAACTGATTCTTCCTTAACTAACTCGATTTTATCAACGTAATTTTGAATTATATGAAAAGTTAAAGCATCTTCTTCAAGCCCTCCAGATAGCCCATCTGCAAGAGTGTTAACTTCATTAACCTTGATAACATGACCTTCCTTCCAAGATTCATACATGGTTGAGGCACCCTTTGTCTGAACTCCTATTATAACAACTTCAGGATTAATAGATTTTGCTGCAATTGCAATACCAGAGATCAACCCTCCACCCCCAACAGGGACAATGATATAATCAACCTGAGGGAACTCTTCAAAGATTTCTAGCCCAATTGTTCCCTGACCTGCGATAATATCAACATCATTATAAGGGCTAATATATATTAAGCCATCCTTACGTGAAATATCCCTTGCATCAGGTTCGATGGTGGTGAAATCCCCTTTTGGAATTATAGTTACTTTATATTTCTTCAATTTCTCCAGTTTGTTTCTCGATATCATCGAGGGTACAACAAGTATAGCCGAGATCTTCAGATACTCCGCTGACATGGCAACTCCTTGAGCATGATTGCCTGAAGAGGCTGCTACAACACCTTGAGCTTTTTCATTTTTAGTCAATAGCGACATTCTATTAAAAGCTCCCCGAATTTTAAAGGAATTTGTTTTTTGGAGATTTTCCAACTTTAGATATATATGATTATGAGATATCTTGCTAAGATACTTAGAGTGAGTAAGGGGCGTCTTGAGGATAATGCCTGCTATTCTTTTTTGAGCTTCTTTTATCCTCTTAAGATCAATTTCGAGCATCGAGACAATTAAAATAAAGACTTATTAAAATTTAATATATGATCTCTTTGCACTATGAAAGGAAAAAAATCAAGTAAAAATGTTGTTGAAGAGGTTTGGGATATTCGAGTTTATATTCAACCTCTTGAAGATATTAAGGATTCTATAATCAATTACTTAGAGAATCTTAAGAAACTGGATGAAAGTACTAGAAGTATATGGATATCAGATGTTAAGGGATATTATTATAATGTGGTTTCCGCCTGGGAAATGCTAAGAACTACTACCGAAGATTTAAAAGTAGGGAGTCTGGAAAAATCTAAGCTATTTCTATATAATGCTAGAAGTCTCTTAACTAAAATCATTAGCCAGTTAAATATTTTTGAAGGCAAAAAATCATCAAAACTTATCGAAAATAATGAAGTCGTCTTTAATGAATGTTGGGATGCATTCTGGATTGTGTATAGGAAACTGCTACCAGAAAATGAATTAAAATCCCCTTCAGAAAGGGTTATCAAAATCTCTGACTTGGAGTATCATTTACCTTGCTCCGTCTGTGGTAAAGTTGCGGTTGTATTCAAAATCGGATATGGACAGTTCGATGATGTTGAATCTTTGGTCTTTAAAGGAATAACTCATGGAACATCATTAAACATCGAACTCGCGGAAGTTTTATTTGGAATATTAGAGCAAAAAAGCTTATTAGGGTCCCATGAATTCATGAAAAGGCGTTTCTATGAAGGGTTAGATGCTTATTGCCCTGAGTGTGATAAGATCTATTGTTGGGAGCATTATAATGCAAAAGTAGAATATGATGACGGATTTTATGATGCTACGTATGGGGAATGTCCGCAGGGACATAAAAGAATGATTGATGATTAAATATCTATTAATAAATTCTTATGAAAACATTAAAAATTCTTGTATTCCTAACCTTATCACTTACATACAACATTAACGAGAGAGATTGTTATGGATTTTTATGACGTAGTTAAAATGAGACGGAGTTTCCGAGTGTTTAAGTCGGATCTACCTGAAAAAGAAAAAGTTGACAGGGTTTTGAATGCCGCACGGTTAGCACCAACATGGGCAAACATGCAGGGTGTTCATTATATCGTAGTCCAAGATCCTGCTAATGTAAAAGCAGTGTGGCAAGCAGTAGGGCAAATGCAAAAGTTTGCTGAAGCACCTATGTTTATAGTAGGAGTTATATCCGAAAAAGGCTCTGGTGCCAATTCAAATGGGGAAAAGTATTACGGTGTAGATTTTGGAATTTGTTTTGAACATTTGATATTAGCTGCAACTGCAGAAGGATTAGCAACGTGCTGGATTGGATGGTTTAACGAGAGAAAGCTGAAAGAAGCACTAGAAATACCCGACGAATATCGAGTTATGGGTTTGACACCTTTAGGCTATTCAGTAAAATCTAAAGAGGAGATCACCGATCGAAAATCCTTAGAAAAAATTGTTCACTATGAACAATTCTAATATTTTTTTTTATTTTCATTATAGTTGAGATACTTTTGAAAGAGCGTCAATGTTTTAGATGCCGAAAAATACTGGATTTTGAAAGTTTTATTAAAAATGTAGGAGAAAATGAGAGGGAAGATTCAACCTTACTATGGGAAAGTGATTATGTTGAATTTTTTTGCTGTCATTGTTATTCCTTTAAAATAAAATATCAGCCCAAAATTGATGAAGACGAGTTTCAGTATTATTAATAAAAAGCTAACTACTATTTTTAAGATTGTTTAAGGTATCTTCGAGAATCTTTATGATACGTTCTTTATAAGAACTCTGTTCGGGATAATTATAGCTAAATGTTCTCCAATATGGACGTTTGTGCCCAATCTTGAATTTAATCCCCTTCATTGAAGTGATATATGAATTTGCATCGATCTTAGTAGCGATTTGATCTGCGAGGATATACCAATGATATTGGGTTTTAATACTAGCTCCGGTATTAACAGGGGCAGGGTTGATTCTTGTTTTCAAACTCTCAAACTTGAAACTCCATTGATCAGGAGCTTTTTTAGTTTCAAACCATTTACCTTTAGTATAACTCCAATGATGGGTGCCCCCTATCTGCATCCCAGTGTAAATCTTCTTATCGTGGGTTTTTAAAGTATTATACATTTTCAAGAAATGTTAAACGTAGTAGTATGGACTAAAGATTCATGATTATATAAATAGGTTAGAAGGCTCCTAATTTATTGACAAAAAAAGTAAAGAAAAAAAAATTTAAATTAGAATTCTAACATCTATTTTTTCCATTCGAATTTCGTAGGACCTGCAAAGATCAAAACTAATGAGGGGATTGTTACAGCTAAGCCGCCCCAATACCAACCAAAGATGTGTAACATGATTCCCCAAAACAGCATCCATGGAAAACGGAAACCGTCTGACATAACCCAGTTAAGAAGCGTATCCCAATCTTTCTCGGCACATCTTTTTGAGAATTTTGGTCGGATAATGAAAAGCGATATGATAATTGCTACGATTCCCCCTATAATTGCCCAAATGAAGGGTCCAGCTACAATACCGAAACCAAAAATGAGAAGTGCGCTAACTGCACTAATTCTAACTATCCCCCATATAAGGTAACCTACTCCCGCAACTAATCCTATCAGCCAGGCCCATGCTCCAAGACCTGATACCCACTTCGCATGCTTCCATTCTTCGCTCATAAATTTTTCCTCAATCTTTTGTTTTAATTAGGTTAAAATATATCGTTATTGTTTTAAAAGTAATGGTCTTTAACTTATAAATATGAAAATTCATGTATTTAACTGTTATGTACATTTACCTATTCTTATTAGGTAGAAAATAATCGAAAAACAAAGTATGGCATTTCTAAATCTTTTACTTTGTTTCAGACTCAAGAATTTCCCCGACATAATAGAATCCCACTAAATTCCCTCGTCTTTCAAATTTCCGCGACACTAATAAAATTATAACATGCTCATTTTCATCAAGCAATTTGATGTCAACCGCATTTTTTACAGCTTGTTCTATGATCGTTTCAGCATCCACGTTGAAGAAATCTATATTATCAATATGTAAAGGTTGAACTCCCCATATAAGACCTAGCTCCCGTGCTGTTCTGAGGGAGGGAGTAATTGCAATAATTGGAAGTGGGGGCCTAAATTTAGCGATCATCCTCGCTCCATACCCTTCCCTGGTAATCACGAGAATCTTTCCTCTAAAATTCAATTCTTGCATTTCTGCTGCGAGAGAGTGTATAGCATGACCCAAAGTTTGTGTATGAGTCAGTCTTTCAGAATCATAAACATCTGGTGCCCTCTTTGGCATATTTTCAGTTGCGGTTTTCGCTATCTGATTCATAAATTGTACTGTATTAATAGGATACTTCCCTACGGCGGTTTCCCCTGAGAGCATTACAGCATCACTCCCGTCAAATACTGCATTAAAGACATCATTTGCTTCAGCACGGGTAGGAATAGGAGCATTTATCATGGATTCTAGCATTTGGGTTGCGACTATAACTGGTTTTCCTTCTTTATTGCATTTATAGATCATATCTTTTTGTACTAAAGGAACTTTATCGGGATCTATTTCTACACCGAGATCTCCTCGTGCTACCATGATGCCATCGGAGACATTTAAGATTTTATCAAAATTAACTAATGCTATGGGGCGTTCTATTTTAGAGATCAATTTAATATTGTGATTCCCATAATTCTCAAGGATTTTTTTGACATGAAGGACATCACTTCCATCAGACACAAAAGAAATAGCACAATATTCAGGGTCTAATTCAGCAATTAATTGCAAATCTTTAATATCTTTTTCAGTGGGAACTCTTTGCTTTAATTCTCCTGATGGAATGTTTACTCCTTTGCGGTTGCTTATTGTTCCACCCGCAAGCACTTCACCTACGATGTGATCCTCTGCTTTACTTTTAACCTGAATCTTAATAATCCCATCATTTACAAAAAAGAAAGTTCCTACTCTCATAGACTTGATAAAGCCCTCCAGTGGGATTGAAAACTGCTCCTGATCACCAACAATATCTTTTTCAAACACCTTAACTTCTTGCCCAATATTCAAATTGTAACTATTATCATCCTTAAAAGTCCCTAATCTTATTTTAGGACCTTGAATATCTGCTAAAATCCCTATATATTCATCAACTGATCGAATTTTCTTTACTAAAGCTCGCTTTTCAGAATGTTCACCATGCGAAAAGTTCAACCGAAATATATCAACTCCAGCCTCAATTAATTTCTTTAGCATTGGTTTAGAACTGGAGGCAGGACCAAGGGTACTTACAATCTTAACTGTATTCTCTCTTAGGGACATTTTCCATACCTTCTTGATTACAAAAAAACGTAATTAATATTATAATTGTGCGAATCCTTAATAATTATTCATCTTGAAGAAGATTCCTGAATTTCTCTAGGGTTTCTCGAAATTGCGTTCTGAACATCTTTAAAGTATCAACAATGTTTCTAAACTCATCAATATTGAGAAGTTCTTTCAGTGAAAGTAATTGAACACGTAGAGTTTTTAGAAAAATACAATATTGAAGGAGTTTTAGCTGATTTTTAACCGCATAATCTTTTGCAAAACTAACTAATAAATCAGAGCTACTGTTCGCAAGGGAAACTGCTAAAAAATACCTTATTTTGGGTCGTTTGGAATAATTTTCTACACCTATTAAATAAAAGTGGTCTAGAATTCCCTGCAAATCATAGATAAATTTGACTGGTAAAGATTGAACCTTTCTATCAACAATTTCTGCAATTGGTGAGTGTTTCCCTCTAATTTTTTTCGCGTTTTTGATAATCTTCTCTTCAATGAATTTTTTCAATTCCTTTGGATTCGTAGACTGCATAATTACTAATTGAATAAAATGAAACCTTTACTTAATTATTAATGAAAATTCATTTTCATAAAAATCTTTTATAACATAACCTACTATTAATGGGCTACTATTCAAATTATTTGCATATAGAGAGCTTTAATTATTAAGAATAGGAGCAAAAAGTCTTAAATCACTCTAAAGTAACATTTAAATATACTTTTTCCTATAATATAGATGATACTGGCGTTAAGCGACTTTAAACGGGAATTCTCTATTCAAGAATTTCATGTGATTTAGGGCATCATTTTATAGTAAGTGCGCAAGATATGCAACATTTGTTTATTTAGGTATAATTGATAATAGAAAGATTGTAAAATTATGTCGACAGTCCCAGCTGTAGAAAATAACGTCGTTGAATTACGAAAATTCATTGATTGGGATAAATTTAAGAACGTTTTTTATAATAACTTCTATTTAGAGAAGTATAAGATTGTTATCAAAATGCCTTTGATTCCGAAAAAGGAGAATGAATCTGATATCAAAATTAAGAAGTTTAATCTTGAGAAGTATACCTACCTTTGCTCATATTGATTCATTCTCATATCTTTCTCTTTCCTTTAGGTTATAAGCATTCCAACACGAAAAACACATATAGGTACTATCTTCTAGTAGTACTAAATCTTTAGATGATCGTAGCATTCCACAGGTATTACATCTCTCAATCATTATTAATGAGCGTAGAAAAGGTTTCATTTTAGGTAAATTTTATCCATGCTTCACATGTTCTTAACGCCGTATACTTCTGAAGTTTTTCTGTTGCAGAGTTGATTTCCTCTTGGGTCATAAAATACTTTTTAATCCCCTGTCTTTCTAAAACCTCTATTTTCTCCTGAATAT
>JAEOTL010000084.1 GCA_016839845.1 Promethearchaeota archaeon | reverse complement strand
ATACCAAAATTACCCCAAAATGCCTTAATTCTCCCGATTGAATTTGCATTACCTGTTTGACAGACTAAACCTTGTTCAGTTGAAACAATGCATGGCTCTGGAAGAAAAGGAATAAGCTCATTAGTAACTCCTATTGGTCCAGCCCCAGGACCACCCCCTCCATGGGGAGTTGAGAAGGTTTTATGAAGATTTAGATGAACAATATCAAATCCCATATCCCTTGGACGACATATTCCTAACATAGGATTTAAATTTGCACCATCATAATAGCATAAACCTTCGTTTTCATGGACGATCCTAGTTATTTCTTGAATATTTCTATCGAAAATACCTAAAGTATTGGGATTTGTTAACATAATTCCCGCAACATCCCCTTCTTTCATTGCAAATTCTAAAAGATCAAGAGGAACTTCTCCCATATCATCAGACTTAATTTCTACAATCGAAAAACCCGCCATTTTTGCGGATGCGGGATTTGTTCCATGAGCAGAATCAGGGACGATTATTTTTGTCTTTTGAATTCCCTTTAACTCAAAAAATTTCTTTATTATTAATAGACCGGCAAGTTCACCGTGAGCTCCCGCTGCCGGCTGAAGTGAAAACGCATCCATACCAGTTATTTCACTTAGGAGGGTTGAAAGATGATTTAACAGTTCAAGTGATCCTTGACATTCCTCTTGAAGAGGATGAATTTTGCTGAATCCAGGTAATCTTTCTACAACCTCGTTTATCCTTGGATTGTATTTCATTGTGCATGAACCTAGAGGGTATATTCCAGTATCCACCCCATAGTTCTTTTGGCTAAGATTCACAAAATGGCGTACAATTTCAATTTCTGGAATATTGGGAATTGGAAGATCTTCTCTGAGGAAACTTCTAGGAATTATTTCCTGTATGGGAGAACCTTCTATATCCATTTCTGGAACGAAATTTTGATATTCCCCCTCGAAGTTCTTGTCAAAAATTGAAGAAATATTAGACTTCATTGATTTTCCCTCCTTTTTATGTTGGTTAGGGCTGATTTTGCCGCATATAGAAACTTCTCAATTGAATCTTTTGTATTAGTTTCGGTTATACATACCAATGCAATATTCTTCATTTCGGGGTAATATTTCGAAATTTTTAATGGAGGTAAGAGATTTCTTTCTTCGCATTGTTTAATAAGTGAATCCACGTCGGGACACTCGAGCAAAAATTCATTATAAGTCGGTTTTTTATTTAATATTTTATAACCGGGTATTTTTCCTAATTCTTTTTTTACATAATGCGTTTTTTGAAGGTTTTGAGTTGCTACTTCTTTCAAACCCCGCTTTCCTATTGTTAAAAGATAGACAAGAGCTGCAAGTGAGCACAACGCTTGATTTGTGCATATATTCGAGCTAGCCCTTTCTCGACGAATGTGTTGTTCACGCGCTTGGAGTGTTAAGATAAACCCCTCGTTCATCCCGTTAATTTCTTTTGTTTTTCCAATTAACTTCCCAGGCATTTTTCTTAAATATTTCTTTTTAGCGGTAAAAATTCCTAACCCGGGACCTCCAAATGAAGGGTTTATTCCAAATGATTGCCCTTCAGCAATAAAAATGTCGATATCTGTTGTTCCAGGAGGTTTAATTACACCTAAACAAGTCAAATCAGTCATAGCTTGAACTATTAAACATTCAGGAAATTTTTTCTTAACCAATTCAACTAACTGTGAAATATTTTCGATATCACCAAAAAAATTGGGACTTTGGAATAATAGGGCTGCAACATCTTCATTAAGTTGGTCAATTATTGTATCCACTCTAGCAAATTTGATGGTTATATTTTGAGCCCAACAATATGTCTGAACAACGCTTACATATTCGGGGTGGATTCCTTCAAGTAATACTATTGACTTTTTATTGGTTATTAAAGTCGCCATAATAGCTGCTTCTGCAAGGGCAGTAGATCCATCATACATACTAGCATTAGCAATATCCATTTGAGTAAGTTTGGAGATTACAGTCTGGTATTCGTAAATAGCTTGTAAATACCCTTGACTCGCCTCAGCTTGATAGGGAGTATATGCTGTGAAAAATTCTGAACGGGATATGACAAAATTGACTAGTGAGGGAATGTAATGATAATAGCATCCTGCTCCCAAAAAAGAGTTAGAATAAATTTTGTTTTTTTTAGAAATTTCTTCAAGCTTGGTTAAAAGATCAGGTTCAGATAATCCGGGGTCTAGATTTAATCTTTCTCTAATTAATTCTTTTGGAATATCTTGGAATAGTTCCTCAACTTTAGATATCCCTATAACTTCCATCATTTCTATAATTGTTTTATTATCGTGAGGTATAAAATCCACTTTAAGCAACTCTAATATTTGATTATCAAAATTAATTTAAAGAATTAAAAAAAAAAAAGATTATTGTTCTTGAGATCCAACAAAATCTTCATAATCTTTAACCGAAAGGAGGTCAGCGATTTCTTCAATATGAGATATTTTTATCTTTATCATCCACCCTTCTCCAAAGGGATGAGTATTAACAAGATCAGGGTTATTTGAAAGATTTTTATTAATATCTATGATTTCTCCTGATAAAGGCATTAAAAAGTCTCCTACGGCTTTTACAGACTCAATTTCTCCGGCATTACTCTCTTTTTCAAATACCATGCCCGTATTGGGAAGCTCAACAAAAACAATATCACCTAGTTGATGTTGAGCATAATCAGTAATTCCTGCAATTGCAACAGAATCTTCAATTCTTACCCATTCATGAGTAACAGTGTATTTTAAATCACTTGGAAATTCATAACTCATAGTTGTTAACTCTATTTATAATATTTTATGATTTCACACATTCCGATAAAATGGTGTAGACACGATTATCCCTTTCAACAGCTTTCCACGGACTTCAATTTCTATTTCTGTGCCAATTTCCTTATATTCAGAAGTTACTAGCCCTAGCCCAATTGTCTTCTTGAGAGTAGGTGAATACCCCCCTGAAGTCACATATCCAATTTGACTCCCATCCCTAAATATCTTGAACTTTTCCCTAATAATGCCACGATCTAATAGGTTAAGCCCAACAAGCGATCTCTTAGTTCCTTCAGATTTCTGTGTAGCTAAGATCTCTTTTCCAATATAGTCTATTCCTTCCTTAGGTTTAACTAGCCAATCTAATCCCGCTTCTACGGGAGTAATTGAGTCACTTATCTCGTGACCATACAAAGAATAACTAGCCTCTAACCGTAGTGAATCTCTCGCCCCTAATCCCGCAGGGGTTGCTCCTGTATCAACTAGAGCATTCCAGATATCTTCTGAATATTTATTATCAAAAGATATTTCAAATCCTTTTTCTCCAGTATAACCAGTCCGAGCTAGAAAAACAGGATTTTCATTTAATCTGCAATGCTGAAAATAAAATCTTTTTAGTAAAGTGAGATCGATATTAAGAATAGGTTGAAGTAGATTATCTGTTTCTGGTCCTTGAAATGCTAATCTACTTCGTTCTGTAGTAACATCTTGGATAGTAACACTATACGCATTTTTATTACTGTTTAACCATTGGTAATCCTTTTCAATATTGGTGGCATTAACTATTACCCTAAATAACTCCTCATTCTCTTCATAATAGAAAACATCATCTACAACCGTCCCATTTTCATAACACATACAGGAATATTGCCCTTTTGATGGTTCAAGTAACGTTAAATCATTAATCATAACATGTTGTAGAAAAGGGATGACATCTTTGCCCTCTAGGAGGAATTCTCCCATGTGGGATATATCAAAGACTCCCGCTTTTGAACGGACACTTTCATGTTCTTTAATTATGCCTTCATATTGAATGGGCATTTCCCATCCGGCAAAATTAACCATTCGTGCCCCTAGTTGTTTATGAATAGGATAAAAGGGAGTCCTTTTACTAATAGTTTCTTCACCAATGAAAGTGTTTTACACGATTTTATTTGTGCTACTGATATCTTGTTGAATAAAAATGTAAGATTCATTTAAATTTTTAGGATTAAGAACGAGAACTTACATTTAAAAATCAATTAATCTCATTTACTAAACATAAAAGTTAATTATAACGCTTGTTTTTATACAAAAAATGAGTGAAAAAAGTACCAGAGATTACTTTTTATCGATAAAAGATATAATAACAGAAAGCTTAATTCGAGATTTAGTCTTATTTTGTCTTCTTTTTATTTTGATTATTAATCAAAGTTGGGACGATATCTTGTTGTTGTTATTCCCTCTTATAACTTTTGGATTTTCTTTATTTTTTAAAATTATTAATTCAAATAAATGGAGAACAGAATTTGATAATGGATTTGTAATTTATAACCCTTTAGGGTTAGAGAAGAAACATACTAATAGATTATCGTTTACTACATTCCTACAATTAATACTTATTTTTTGGCTAGGAGCTGAATCTCTTTATAATTCGCATATAGTGCACACTTATTTCTTCTACTTCAACTTATTATTTATTTTCTGCTATTCATTTGGATTCTTCTGGATCTTTCTTGATCTCTGGAAGTATTCAAAGATTGAGGTTATAGATAATGAAAAAATAAAGAAAAATACTGCGATTGTTTCGTTTCTTAAACTGAAACATTTTAAGCTCATTAGTCTGGTGAGTATAATTGTATTTTTATCTTTAAATGTGCTAAATTTGGTATTTATTTTTCTTATCACCCAAATTCCTTCAATGGGGATTCAACTTAATCTTCCCGGTCCAGATCCAATTATAGTTTCCCCAATTTTTTATGTTTCCTTAATAGTTTCCCCAACTTTCGCAGGCATCTCGCTGGTTCTAAGTTATAGACAGATAAATACATTTAGTAGAGATCAATTAAATAAAGTACTAAAGCCGTTACCTGATAATATGCAAGAAAACATAATAGAAAATCTAAAAGCGCTTAATAATAAAATAAAAGATCAATTGAAAATTGAATAAAAATTTATTAAAATCAACTTATATAATATAATTAATACTCTTAGAATAAATGTCATATGCCTACGCGAAGTAAATCAAAAAAGCCAGTTAATTTGTTCAAAGTCTGTGTTGTCGGAGATGGGGGTGTTGGAAAATCCACAATGGTTCAAAGATTAACAACAGGGCAATTTATTCCTCAGAAAATAACGATTGGGACAGATCTAGCAACTCATGATATTCAGTTAGACAAAAATATAACAAGATTGCAGATTTGGGATTTTGCTGGTGAAAGGAGATTCCGCATCTTTTTACCAAACTATGCGCAGGGAGCGCGAGGATGTATACTCTGTTATGATATCACAAGAAGAGCTAGTTTTGAACACTTAGAAGAGTGGTATAATATTGTTAATGATAATGCGGTAAATCCAGTGTTTATTTTAGTTGGAGAAAAGCTAGATTTAGCTGATGTAAGAAGGAGTGTAGAATATGACCAAGGAGTAGAATTTCAAAAGAAGTATAATATCGATTATTTCTTTGAGAGTTCCTCAAAAAGTGGGAAAAACAATGAAATTATCTTCGAGACTTTAACACGCTTAATATATGAAAAGCAAATAACAAAATAAAAAGAAAAAAAAACAAAAATTAAAGAATAGAGAATTTAATCTTCAAGAATATCTTTTAACTCATCTACATTAAGATTTAGATACTTAGCGGTAACCAAACCCTTTCCAAGAAGAGTGAGAAAATTCTTTTTACGCTTTTTATTAAGAAAATTTTTCATTCCAGATAAGTCGGGATGTGGATCGGTAATTGCAATTAACTTCTTTTTAACAGCAGCATCTACTACTTTTTGACCTGTTTCAGTTCTAATTATTAAAAATGCTTCCTCAGAGCCTTTAGGTGCGCCCCATGGTGAATATGTAATATCTGAAAATTCTCCTGCAAAATCGGTACAATATTTACATCCGGTCATTCCTCCTGAAGAACAGGCAAAAGCCATGCGTAAAGATGTTCTTTCTGCTCCTGTATTGAAATCACTAGCGAGAATTTTAGCTAAACCTTGTAAATGACAAGGATTCGCAAGTATCCCAATATCACGTTTATAATCTTTATAAGCTTTACCAATTCCGGTAACTAAAGGTCCTGCATTATCCATAGTCTTTTTTGGTATATATTTCTTTGCATCTTCAGCATTATCAACCACAACAGGAAATGCTACTGGAGGTTTCTTACTTTTAGGTTCACCTAACACCATATGTTTGACTATTCCTGATTCAAAAGCTGCAACAGTTAAATTATATAATATTTCGTCTTTATTATTTGATTTTACTTGAATTATATCATTATACACTCCAACCGCTAAATCAACACGCGTTTTTCCGAATAATTTTTCTTCAATTTTAGATATCTCTAGAAATGTTCTCGGACATGAGTTATAACAAAGTCCTACAGTCTCAGCGCATTCATCTACTACATAAGCCTCTCCAGTTTCTTGGTTAAAATCCATATGAGGACAAAAAGCGTTACAACTTCCACAATGGATACAGAGATCGCCGTATATTACCTCATTTTCGAGGTCTTGGCTCGATTTTTCAATTTTCATTAGATTTTTCTAGTCTCTTTTATTTTTTTTGTGTGTGAAACTTCACACTATAATAAGTTAAATTGATAATTGTTTTTAATAATTGCTTTTAGTACTTTTACAAAAATAAATTAGACAAATTTGGAATATATGACCATTTAGTCAGTGTCTACCTTTCAGTTCATACTAATATCAATATTTCCAAAGACTGGTATTTTTTGGGGAAATTAAAACATTTCTCTTTGGACTTCTGTGGGATTATGTCTTTATAAAGAATGATGTTCTTATTGGAAGGGCCTTGATTAAAGAAATTGAGAAATAGGAGAAAACAGGATTGAGGAAAAGAATTGAGATCCATAGTTATAGAATTCATAAATTTAACATTCTTCATCAGTGTCTTCCAGAAATTGAGAGCAAGTATCATCTAATTTTTTTATAATATGATCTCTGTCTTTCCATGTAATCCACGTATTTCCAGATTTTTCAAAATGAAATCCGTCATATTCCTCTTTTATCCTAGCTAATGTTTTTTTTATAAAACTCCAAGAGAAACCAGTATCTTCCACAACCTTTGCTATAGCAACTGGATGATTTACTTCAAGTTTACTATTGTAGTAATCAATTATCTTATCGAATCCGGTCTTCAGAGTTTTTTCTGTATTCGACATTTCTTAATCCAATAATATCTATTTAGAGGAAAAAATCCTCAATTAATAAATGACCAGTTGCCATGGATTATTAATTATTCCTTATTTAATTCTTTTATTTCTTCCGTATCTTTATTTTTTCCTTCTTTATGAACTATAATTGAATGAATCCCAAAAAATAAAACACAGCCAATAAACGTTATAAACACAATCAGTAATAGAAACAGTTGTCGCGTTAAGAGATCTAGAGCCTCGAATCCTGGAGTAACAGGAAAGAGTTTTACATATTGAGCTACAAGTTTCATAAGAATTACAAAAAGGGATATAGTTTCTGCTTTAATATATTTCAATTTTCCTTCTAAATACTCTACCTTGTCAAAAATCGACCCTATGATATACATAAATAAGACTAAATCAAAGATAAAAATATACCACGCATAACCTGAAGGACCTAAGAGGACTTCAGAAACAATATCAATTATGATGTAAAGGATATAAAAGAAAGTTAGGATAAAAAAGAGAGTTATGTAAGCCGCTAACTTCTTTATCACGACCCATCTTGTGACTACGATTATTATTAAAATTACATCTACCCAAAAGATAATTCGAAAGATATTTGCGCTACTTTTAGCAATACCTGGAGTGAATCTTCTTAACACATTCCATGTAAAAAGAAAAATCATTAATCCGACGAATCCAAAGAAAAGAAATTCCAATAATCGAGTAAAGATTCTTGACTTTTTATGGTCATAAAGGAAGTCATCGACTCTCGTAGATAAATCCATACATAATTTAAATGCAAAAAAGGCGGTTAAAACTTGATTGGCTATTAAACAAAACAAATAAAAAAGATTTAGAATCGATTTAAACAATAGTACTATTGGCAATGATATCAAAAAAATAGCAATTATCAAATAATACTTTAATTCCCTAATAGGTTTAAAAATTGATACAATAATTAACACGAAATTGAATCCTGCCAAAATTCCTATAAAAAAGAAGACAAATAGAGCATATCCTGGAATTGGGATGAAAGTACGACCAAATAATATTAAAAACCAAGAGAGGATAAATAAAATTAAAATTATGACATAAATAGGTCTTTTAAAAAAAATTTTGAGTCCGTTGATAAAAGACATTCGAGAACCTTCTTTTAAATTATTTTCTAATAAAATTATATTGACTTAAAATCTATTAAAGGTTTTTGTAAGGAGGTTATTTTCTCATTGTAATAAAACTACCCGATTTCATTAAATTACATGGTTTTAGATAATTCATCCCTGATTCTTCAGTAAAATCCTGCAATAACTTTGTCCATTTTGTATAATTCCTTTTACCAGCTCCAAATGGTCCAGGTATGTTCATCCCTGCCATTATGGCATCGTCGATTGTTTTGTATCCCTTTACAATCCCTTCTTCTAATAATTTACATCCTTCATTTAATTGAATAGCCATAAAAAGCTCGATATTAAATAACCCTGCTTTTTTAGTTTTTGAAAGAATAGGTTTTCCTTGATACCACTCAAAAAGACCTTTCCCTGTTTTTCTTCCTAGATGTCCCTCATTCACAAGTCTAGTTAGAGTTTTACAAGGTAAAAAGTCGGGAGAAAGGACTTCAGAAAAGTATTTCATAGAGTTATATATTGTATCAAGGCCCAAGTAATCCCACTTCTCAAAAGGACCAATCTCAGCTAAGGATTCCGCATCTGCATCTATTTGTTCAAGGGGGATATTATTTTTTATTGAATAATCAAGAAGCCATTTCATATATAGGGATATAGAAAGCGTTATTCGATTAACTATGAAACCGGGGCTTTCTTTTTCCAATACTGGCAAATATCTTCTTCCTTGAAATGCAGGGAGTTTATTACATACTTCCTTAGCGATCATAACAGTCTCTTCAGAAGTTTTATTTCCTTTTATAATCTCAATTAATCGTAGAACGATTACAGGTGTAAAAAAATGGCACCCTATAACTTTTTCTGGTTTTCCTGATGCCTGTGCAATTTCAGAAATGCTCATGGTAGATGTGTTTGTCGCGATTATAGCATTTTCTTGAGAAAATGAGCCAATTTTTTCGAAAAGGTCCTTTTTAAGCTTCATTACTTCAGGGATTGCTTCAAAAATAAATTCTGCATTGGTAACTGCTTTTTTTAAATCAAGTTCCAAAACAAGGTTATCAATCAAGCTAGAAACAGTATAAGCAGGATTTAATTTTCCTTTAATCTCAATCCTTTCCAATCCCTTCCTTATTTTATACAGAGCTTTTTCAAGGTTTTCCTTAGTCAAATCATTCAAAATGACAGTATTATATCCACCCATTAAAGCAACTTGGGCAATTTCACATCCCATCATTCCTGCTCCAACTACTGTTATTGTACTAATTGTCATTATTTCCGTCACTCTTACAGTTTAGAAATATTCATATTCAGAATAATTAAAAATTATCGATCTAATAAGAAATTGTTATAAAATTAATAAAAGAATGAATTACTGTTAAAAAGTGAATAAGTACCATGATAATAGCATTGTACCTATTCCAAGAAATATGGATATCGGTAGTCCTGGAAGAATTTTATTCCTTTTTAATCCCATTATCGTAATACCCGTTCCCGCAATAATAGCTATAGCACTTAGAATCATAATAATAACATTACTTGTTTGAACTAGGGCACTAGAAGTAAGCATACTATAGAAAGCTAAGTCCCCAATCCCGATTTCCAATTTGGACGTGTCGTACTTATATTCTCCGCTCTTAATTTTTTCAGTCATATCAGTAGCATCTTCATCTTCTGGAGCTGAAACTATTTCGACTAGTTGTTTAATTGGTCCACGTTTATAGAGAACCGCAAACAAATCCCAACATGATATTCCTACCAAGATTGCAAGAGTTGTCCAGAGAGGCATGAGAACACCCATTGATGCACCTATCAGAAGCCCTATATACAGAACTATAAAGTTTTTGATTTTTATTGATTTAGATGTGAAATATTTATAGATCATTACAACCGTTCCTACAGCTGTAAAAAATATTAACTCCGCCCAAACGAGATAAAAAAATCTAGCATCATTAAGGATATTGAAAATTATATATATTATTACCTCACCAAAGAACCATGTTTGGAAAAAAGCCACAATTGCAAATCCAATCCCAAAAATGTACATTAGTGTATTAATGCCTTTCCTTTTAATCACAAAGATGATAATGAACGCTGAAAGCGCCGCAAGGGCAGTATAAATTATTCCATTAATTATACCCCCAATTGGGCCATATTCACTTTCTGAGATATATCCTCCATCAATTCGAACTCCTGCTTCTACATATGTTAAATATGATAAAATTCCCGCAATTAAAACGACTAATATAATAGGAATCGGATATAGATTCCTTCTCACGCGATAAGTAGGGAAGAAATGAGGAATAGTCTCTTTTTTAACTAAATTTTCATCTGAATTGTCGATATCTGTGAAATTTTCTCCTTTATCTTTATCAATTTCCATCTCTTCTGATTTGTTATTATTTATTGCCATAATATCCCGTTTAATTTTAAATTTAAAAAGGTAAGTTAATTTATAATATAATCAATTAATGATTTAAATATCTATTATTAATGGATCTAAACTCTTTTCTATTTTTAGAGTATAAGAAATAATGTCTAAATTACGAAAGTATGAACATAGAATAAGAAAGTATAAAGAGAAATTAAAAAAGTTTGTAATAAGAATTGGTCTTTCTTATTCTGAAGAGTTTGAGTTATACGATGAGACTCTAACTCAACTCATTTTACCTTGCCATGTAGGTATATTATTTTATGGAGATTTTAATGCAAAATTATTTGACCAAATCAAATCTCACATTCACCAAACATTTGATTCATTTTTTTTTGAGGTCAGGAATTTAGGAAAGTTCGATTTCTCAAAAGAATTATTTTCAAAGGGAATCAAAAAGGAGTTTAAGGAGCAAAAAAAAGTCAATGAGGAATTAAGTATTCACCCTACAAATAAGTTTTACCAAATTTTAATAGATAAAAGAGTAAAAGAAAAACTTGGGATGATAATAGCAGTTACAGATTTGCCAATTTATTCCAGCAATGATGATAATATCTTTTTCTTATTTGGGGAAACCCATCTAAAACATAGATGTTGCATAGTATCGACTTTTAAATTGAAAGAACAGTTTTACAAAAGGCAAAAAAATATGATCCTATTCTTCCAAAGAGTTATTAAAGAAGTCATTCATGAAATTGGTCATCTACTTTTAGGTTTTGAACACTGTGAAACAAAATCTTGTGTTATGAGATTTTCTAATAGTATTGAGGAAATTGACGGAAAATCTTTTAAATTATGCAAAAATTGTGAATTAGAATTAAATAAGGTTAGAGAAAAGTTTAATTTTTGACGAAATTTAAAACTAAAAACTAACTATAGGCAATTTATGTATAAATTCCTTAACAAGTTCTACTCTATCTTTTCTATCTGTTTTGTTATATCGCATTGGGTAAAGTTCATTAATCAAAAATTTATAGAGTTTTACCCAAGTTTTAGCAACTTTGCTGATTCGATAGTTTTCTGCATATAACCTTGCATTTTTCCCCATTTTTATCCGAAGATCATCGTCTTTAAATAGTTTTACAACTCTGTTCTTAAAATCGTCTAAATTAGGACTTAGATACCCTGTTTTTCCATGTTTTATAACGTCTGAGATTCCAACACTGTTAGCACCAATACAAGGTGTTCCTTGTGCCATAGACTCCAGTAATACCAAACCTTCAGCCTCAATCCATGACCACAGACATGATAAATCAGCGGTATTGAAAAGTTTTAGTAAATCGGTGAAGGGCACGCGACCCAGATATGACACATTATCTCTATAATGTTTCTTCTTGATGAGTTTTTGGATATGGGATGTTGATGGTCCATCACTTCCTACCAAGACTAAATGTGAGTTTGGTACCTCTTTATGGATTTTTCTGAAGGTTTTAATAATACTTAACTGATGTTTTTCAGGGGAAAGCCTTGAAGCATAAAGAAGTATTTTTTTATTATCTAAATTGTATTTATCCCTAATCCCATTTTCTCTCACATCGGTGAAATAACTGTCATTAATCCCATTAGAAAGACAGATCATAGGTTCCTTAAATCTTTGTCTACGGAGTAGATCTTTTTTAGACTTAGTTGGAACAGATACTAGATCATATTTATCTAAAACATGTCGCTCATATCTCCAGATCCAATCCATTTTTGATAGGAGCCCTCCAACAATAGGTATATATTGAGAAGTATAAAATGATAATGGAGAATTGTGAGTACCTACCATCGGAATTCCTATATATTTGGACCAGTTAATTGCCATACTTCCAAATGAAGCATGTGTCATGATATGTGAAATATCTAGATAGTCATGTGAGCAGAAAAAGTATTTATGAATAGGAAAGCTTAGAACAAATCCGGTTTTTGGTGAGATTTTCGCGCCAAAGAAATTATGTAAATGTAAGTTTTTAGGTTTATTATTAGTTCCTTCTATTCCAGGAGCATAAACATGAACTGAATGTCCTGTATGTTTGGCAATTGATTCTGCAAGATTTTTACATGCTATAGCTGTACCATTGATCTGAGAATACATACTAGTGAAAAATCCGATGTCAAGCGTTTGTTTTACCATGCTAATTTCGAAATATAAGGATAAGTTTTAATGTTTATAATTTAATTAAACATGTATCTATATAAAAATATATTTATTAAAAAAAACTCAGATTTTTAATAAAACGAAAAATTAAACTCAATTCTTAGAAAAATTATTCTGAGAGCCTTTCAGTTTTCATTTGGGAGCCAAAATTCCAGCCATTTTATCAATCTGACTGTTATTTGCGTGATCAGATCATTAATTCTTCAGTGAGTCTGCAAGATCTTATATGCATACTATTATGAAAAGTGTGATTTATTTTTCAAAATAATAAAATTTTTTTGAAGCAAATAATAATACCTTATTATGGATCCCAAAGAAGAAAAAAGAATTGTTGATGACATATTAAATAAGAGGAGACTCTCTTATTCAATTGAAATATTAGATGTACAAGGAGATAAATATACCGTCCGAAATAACTTCGGTTCAACTACAACGTACACTAAAAAAGATGATACTTATCTTTTAGATTCAGAATTAGAGTGAATTAAGAATCTGTTCAAAAATTATGTCATTAAGGGAGGGTAATCTTTTATATCCGTTAAAAAGTATTGATTAATAATTATTTTCAGATAAAGATTTAAGATAACAATATTATTGATTAAATAAGTAGCATAATAATACAATTTTTGTAGGATGGTTAAAAATTCGACGTAGAAGAGCTGGTTCAGAAAACACGGAAAATGCACTCCTCGAAAAATTTCGAGCAGTAATAGATAATAATAATTCAATT
>JAEOTL010000119.1 GCA_016839845.1 Promethearchaeota archaeon | reverse complement strand
TCTTAAGTTTTTCAAAATTAATTTATTCTTTCTATTCACATCTCCTCGTTTTAACCACTTTCTTTCGATATATGGAATCCAAAGGAGAAATGGTCTTTTTACAGAATTAACCCGCGCTATGCACTGCCCTTCTTCCAAAATTGAGAGATAATCTTCATTTTTCTCATCAAGATTTAGCAACTCACATAAGAAACTTCTTTCCATATGATTTTTAAACGTAATTAACACGCCAGCATTTGCCAGAATTTCATTACTTACGTTCGGTCGGGTAGCGATTGAAATTAAGCATTCTCCCGTACCCCTTTGCAACAGAGCGATATCTTCTAAGTAAGAAGTTAATTTAGTTTGGTTGGATAAGTCTTTTGGGGCAAAATATTGAGCATCCTCCACAATTGTAAGGTGTTTTATACCCTTGAAGTTATAGGCTCCGTAGGAAAGGTTTTTGTCCCAAAGGTATTTTAAAACCATGTTGAGAAAAAACAGCGCGTCTTCCTTTTCACCACCTAAACGGATTATGGAGCTTAAGTCAACCAAGATATTCCTGTCAAGCAAATTTTTTATTGACAATTTATGTCTTGTAGCAAAAATTTTCTTTAACGGTCCTAATGAAAATCTTCTGATTCTGTTTTGGATGCTAATAAGACTCTGGTGAACCAATGGAATTTTCCTTTTCTGGGTTTCTAAATAAACATCACATTGATTAAAAAAGCCTTTCCAACTCTGATATTTAGGATTTTTACAAACAATCGTAAGAATATCAACTAGTACTCTTTGCATTTGAGGAGAAAATTCCGCTTGTTCCTCTAAAAACTGCCCACTCTTTAGTATATCAAATAACCTTTCAGCATGAATTTCCGGATTAGCTCCCTCGGGGTCAAAGATATTTAAAGAAAAATTTTCCCCTGGTCTAATTATGAGCAGATCCTCAATAATCTCCTGTAGGAAGGTATATTCACCCTTGAATTCCATTAACAGAAAGGGAACGTTATATAGCTTTTTAAAATTCATGAGGAAATATTGTATAAAATTACTTTTCCCAGAACCAGTGGCACCACACACAAACATATGTCTTTCCAGGTCTTTCAGAGACAGGAAGAATTTATATGATTTCCTTTCTTTATTCATAACCCTGCCAACCTCAATCGTTCCTTTCCTCGATCTATAGATAGATGGCTTTTTTAATTCAATTAAATCATCATCTCTAACAAAAAGAGAGTAAATATACAAGATCAGAGCAGTAAAGAGCAAAAATTGGGATAATGCATTAATTAGGCCTATTTTGCTGGTATCTGTTTCCTGAGGGTGATCCAATGCACTTAATTCAAGAAAATATAGCAAAAACATTGTTAGCAGCAATATACCAATAATATAAGGTAAAATTTGAAGCTGAAATTCCAATTTTCTTAAAAGGAAGAAAACGATAGTAAGTAACAGCAAAATCGAATGGATTATTAAGTAAAATTCGGGAACTAACATTAAAACTAGGTATGCGAAAATTTTTAAAAACTACACTATTCACACTTTGTCAATATCTTTGAAATTCCGCTGATATTAAGTCTAAATAGCTGAAACTGTTTACTTTTTCAAATTAAATCCAAATCTAAAAACACCCAAGGTAATAAAAGCTTATAAAGAAAATATACTTCTTTTTTTATAATATTAATAGTGGAAACCAATAATTAAGGTAGGAATTAAGGTAGAAATACAACACTAATATCAATATTTGTGATTCTATGCATCTTGAAAAAGGAGTAGTTGAATTGCTGGAAAAAGCTCGGGAGCAAGAAGATGCCTATAATTGGAAGAAGGCTTCAAAATTTTATGAACAAGCTTTGAAGCTATGTATTTCCAAGAAAAAGTTGGAGAAGGTAAAAGAAATATACAATGACCTAATCCCAAAATTCTTTTTTTACGGTCCCATTGTTAACACAGCGGAGGAATATTTAGAAATAGTTAAACTAGCTATTAAACTCTTTAAAGAGGGAGAATCTTTCTTTAAACTGAATGGAGAGGAACTGTTTGGAATGGAATTGGAAGCATTTATGATTAGTTGGAGTATTGCTCTTTCGGAATCTGTTGAAGAAGCTAAGGATACAGCTGATAAAGCTCTAGAGATAAATTCTAAATTATTCGAGATTCATTCAAATAGTAGTGATCAACAAATTCCTGCTAGAGTTATATATGGTTATTCTAGTGCTTTATCTATGTATATATTATTCAGTGAAGATCCGATAAAAGTTAAGGATTCTATGCTAAAGATAATCAAGCTTGCTAAACAAACTTGGGAAATTTCAATGGAAAACAAGAATGTACTCTATTCTGTTCTCTCACTATTTGCTGAGTGTGGCTATATAGAAATGCTGACGACTGGCGGAGATAAACTTTGGAAGAAACAATCTAAAGAGATTTGTAGGAATATTGTTGATAGATGTGAAGAAAGTTTTAAACTATTTGATTCGAATAACAATCATCTATATCTTTCTTTACTGTATTACACGTCTGGTTGCATGAACTGTCTATATGCTTATCAACATACTGATGATGATGTGGAACAACGCCAGTATTTTGATAAAGGACTAAGACATCTCGAGAAAAGCTTAGAATTAGGAAGAGAGACCAAAAATAAATATATCACTATTATGGGTCTTTATTTTTTGGATCAATACGCCTTTCTCAGTGGAAATTTCATGGTTCTTCAAAAGAGAATTATGAATGATATAAAGGAAATTGCTGAAGCAGGAGAAATCTTTGAATCCGCTTTTGCAGGTATATTAGAAACAGCAGAGTTCTATGTTAAACATTTACCATCATTTTATTATTCGAATATTGCTCAGTTAAGCTTTTTTACACCAAATCAAAGATATTCCTATGCAAGAAGAGGGATTGACTATGCTTTAGAAACTTTAACAATTAATACTTTTGAAATGACAAAATCGCTCTCTTTTTTATCACTTACCTTTTGTTATGCTGTTATTGTACAATTTGCCGAAACAGAAGAAGAACGAGAAATAAGCATTAAACAAATGATGAAATATGCTAATGAAGCTAAAAAAATAGGGGATAAATATGGTGGAGGACAAGTCCAAGCTTTTGCATATAATTCTTTATATACAGCTTATAAAACACTTGCTAATATTACAGAAACCAAAGAAGAGAGAGTTAAATTGTTATCATCAGCCGCAGAAGCATCTAAAAATTATCTAAAGTATGCCTCAGAATCGCGTACTGGCATTATTGCGGCTCAAATGCGATTAGGGCTTCTTTATGAGGAAATTGGCATTTCAACAAAAAATGAGGATACATTAATGGAGGCTAAAGATTTATTCAACCAAGGAATAAAAGGTAGCCTAGAAAGAGGGTATTATTCTTATGCGGGTACAACATATGAATATATTGCACGAATAGAGGATAGACTTGGCAACCATATTGTCTCAGCAGAATATTATAAAAAAGCTCAAGAAAATCACACTGAGTCTTTGAATAGTATTGAATATAAACTTCTTAAAGATCGAGTTGAGCAAAAAGCCCTATATGCTAAAGCTTGGAATTTAATTGAAAGAGCAAAAGCATATCATAAAAATGAAAACCATTTAAAAGCGATAGAGTGTTATGAAAAAGCTAGTAATATTTTAAAAAACCTCCCTAAATATGTTTATGAGGGATATTATAATGCTGCTTGGGCTTTATTGGAGAAAGCAGAATCATACAGTAAGCAAGAAAAACAAGAAGAAGCCATAAATCAGTATAAAATAAGTTCAAGTGCTTTTGAAAGAGCTATAGAATTTCTAAAGCAATCTTTATTAGAATCTAAAGACCAACCAGATAGAGAACGAATAAAAAAACTTGAGCAAGTAGCACATATAAGGATAAATTATTGTATTGCGAGAATAAATCTAGAAGAGGCGATAATATCCGGAAAAAAGGGAGAACATTCTACATCAGCAGAGAAATTTGCGATAGCTGCCTCCGTTTTTAGGAATGTATGCACACAATATAAATTAGATAGAGAAAGAAAGGAGCTTGAAGCTATATATTACCTTTGTCGAGCTTGGGAGAGTATGGAATTAGCAGAGAAGTTTGGAGAACCTGAGAGATTTGAATACTCTGCAAATTTATTTACAAAAGCAAGTAAACTCTTTATAGACACTAAATTAAAGTTACTATCTTTAGGTAATTCAGCTTTTTGCCAAGCTCTTGAATTAGGATGTAAGTTTGATGAATCTATCGAATTCGAAATGAAAAAAGATTTATACCCACAAATAAAGTTGATGCTTAGTAAAGCAGCTTCTTCCTATGGCAAGGGAGGATTTGAAAATGTAGCTAATTGGGCTCTAGCTACTTCAATTTATTTTGATGCTGCTTGGTACTTAATTCAGGCGGATAAAGAATTGAATATTAATGATAAGGGAAGATTATTAAATATAGGGTCTAATTATTTGAGATCAGCATTAGATTTATTTTATCAAGCAGGTTATAAAAATAAAGCTAATGAAGTCCAGGACAGATTAAACCGGGTAGAGAAGGAAGAATCTATTCTCCTTTCCGCTCTAAACACAATAAAAGAACCAACTATCTCTCGAAGTACAAAGGGTATTATAGCTCCTTCTTGCGCTATTGAAAGTAGCCAATCACCTAGATTAGGGGAAACACTCCAATTAGCTGAAGAAGAAAGGAGAATTGCTATCGAAAGATTGGGGAGAAAGAAATATGAACTCGTATATAGAGATTTACTCGAAACAGTCCCTAAAGTACAAAAGAGAGAATGCAGGGTCGGAATTGCCCAAATAGGATTATCACCAACAGGGAATTTTATGATCGAATATTATAAAATGGATTCCTCTGGACTACTAACTATAAAGGAGAACAAAGTAGAGGAATTAAGAACTAAAGTCAGACATATGATTGATAAGGCACACAATGAGGGGATCAACCTTTTGCTCTTTCCAGAATTGACAATAGATCTAAATCATGCAGGATTTTTAGAATTAATTTCAGAGCTATCCAAACTATATGAAATGTATTTAATCCCTGGTTCATTTCATGATCTAGAGACAAGGAGGAACATTAGTATAGTATTCGGTCCAGAGGGTATCCTTTGGGAGCAAGAAAAACATATACCTGCAGTTATAAACCTTGGAGCAGGAAAATTTTTTAAGGAGGGAATAAAAGTCAGCAGTCTTCCACAGAAAACAATAATTTGTAATACAGAATATGGAAGAATCGTGATTTCTACTTGTCGTGACTTTCTTGATATGGATTTAAGAGTAGAATTAAAGAATTTTGAACCCCCTATAGACATAATTCTTAATCCCGCACTAACTCCAGTTACAGCTGATTTTAAAGCAGCTCATTTTGATGCCCGTAGATCTATCTATGCTTATTGTTTTTTCGCGAATGTTGCTGAATTTGGTGATTCTTTAATCTATACTCCAGAAAAAGACCGTACTGAAAGAATTATACCGAAAAAAGAAGAAGGACTGATATATAAAGACATTGATCTCTTCAAACTCCGTTCTGAACGTAAAAAATGGGAAAGGGAGCAAAATAAAGAGCGACAGTTTATCCAAAGTACTAAATACCCAATCCCATCTCCTAGGATTGGAGAAATCCGCCAATTTAGTCAAAAGGAAAGTACAATAGAACCAACCCAACTAGCAATTGAGGAGCCGATCTTACTTCTATTAATTACGAAAGGAGGTGTTCTTTTGTTCTCTTATCCTTTTACAGAGGAATTGAAATTCGATGATGAGATTATTAGTGGATTTTTAACAGCTTTTAATTCATTTAGTGATGAACTTTTTTCAATAGGACTCGATAGAGCTAAATTTGGTGACTACTCCGTAGTAATGGATACAATAGCAGATTATTCTTTATGTTATGTGTTCAAAGGACAAATAATTCCTGCTAAACAAAAATTAATAAGATTAAAAGTTTTTATACAGAATTCTCATAATATCTGGCAGCAATTAGAGAACTACTCTAAGACAAGCCGAGTTCTTGAAATTAGGGAGGTTCCTTCTCTCTTAGATGTTATCACAGAGATCTTTATTAAGTAAATTCAGCGTCTGATTTCAATGAAAATTTAGGGAAAAATGAAATATAAAATTATTATAATCTATTTGTTATAAGAGAGAATTTGTTTTGTAAATATTTCTAATAAGGAAAAATGATAATAGTAAAGTAGAACCGCTCAAACAATATATCTCTTGAATGAAAGAATTAAAAAGTATTCCTATTAATGCAAGTAAGTTAATAATAATAAAAAAAGTGTGTGGTAAATATGTTTTTGATTTAATAACTTTTCTTCTTTGATTCAATGTATTAGCTACGCGACATAATTGAACAATTAAACATAAAATCACATATATTTGACTCGTATTATTTGGGATGGTAACAGCTAAAATACTAAGAAGTAATACTTCTGTTATCAAATCTAACAACTGGAAGAAGATAAGATAATGAATTGACAAGTATCTTTTATAAGCTGAATAATATAATAATCTTTTTAAATGTCCCATAAACAACAAGAAATAAGCAATAATAAAAACAATAAATAAGGTTTCAATTATAAAATTTAATGATTTCAATTTAAGCTTGAGTAAAAGTATTAAAAAAAACATGAAACCTGTTATCAAACTAATCAGAAATAATATCTTTGGATTTTTTATAATCCTATTTAGTGATTTTCCTTGAAAATAACTTAATCGCTTTATTTTGTATTTATATTCATTAAGATATGTAGCTGAGACGATGTTTTTAAATACCTCTTCAAATTCTTCTCTACTTGTTTCTTCATGAAGGGCAACAAATTCATTTAGTTTATTTTCCCCACTATTTACTTTTGATTTTTTATTAATTGATAATTTTAATGGAGAAATTTTTGTTTTAGATATTTTTAACATTAGCTGAGCTATACCAATTATAGAAATAAATCCTAAACAAACATATAAAATATCTAAATTCGGCCAGAAATTTATAATCTTTCCAAAAATTTGGATTTGGGGGGTATAACCCAAAAATGTAAGATAAAATCCACAAGAACTTATTCCAATATATCCAATTTGAAAAACTAATCGAGCATGTCTTTCTGATAGGGTACTAAATATAGGAATTCCTACTGAAATATGGATAGAACGCAAGTTTTCAAATATAAATACAGTAAATAATAGAAATAAAATAGAACTTATTTGGGTATAGTGTGAAAAGATAGGACTAATGAGAATAATTCCATCATTTATTCTGTCGAATATCAAATCTTGATATGATCCTCTTGGACTTTTTTTATTTGTTAAACGTGCGAGTATACCATCTAAATTATCCATCATTCCTATACTTATCATTAAAAAAATAATTAAAATCCCACTAATCAATA
>JAEOTL010000376.1 GCA_016839845.1 Promethearchaeota archaeon | reverse complement strand
TCCTATCATAGATAAAATTCCTCAGAATCCCATCTGCCACCAATATATTTTTACCGGCTTTGATGCCCTCATCATCAAAGAAATAGGACCCTCTTTGAAGTTCTATACTAGGAGTATCACAAATTACGCAAATATCTGATGCTACTTTTTTATTTAACATTTTTTTCAAGTAACTCCTCTCTCTCAAAACTTGATCAGCCTCAAGACCATGTCCAAAGCTCTCGTGAGCTATGATCCCTGCCATTCCAGAATCTAAAATTACAGGGAATTTTCCAGATGGTGGTTTTTTCGCTTTTAACATCTCTATTGAATTTTCAGCAATCTGATCTAACTTCTGGGTTGTTAATTCGTTGAAGATTTCAAATCCCATCTGACCTCCTATCAAAAAATGGTCGAAATCTGCTTTAAATCCACTTTTCACTACAGGAAAGATAAATATCCTATTCCTCGGAATTACTTGTCTTAATTGACTCCCTTCATTATTCACAAAAATACGAGTAATTTGTGTCTCAATATAATTTACCCTGGTAAGGAATATTCTCTCGTCATAATTTTGTACATAGTTATAAATTTCTCTTACTTTCCCTATCTTTTCTTCTACGGGGATTTCTAATGGAGGAATTTCGGGTATTACTTCTTTATTAAGTTTCCATCCCTTATATTCAGCAATTTGTTCCCCCTTATTAGTAGTTCGGGGCAATTTTTTGATCAAATCTTTTACATCAGAAAAATTATCACTAGCAATTTCATTCCATGAACCGTTAAAGGTACGTGCTACAATTCCCGATTTTTTTAGGTTGAGTGATACGTTTTCAGAAGAGGGGGATTTTTCAATGTTTACACCCGTGAATGAATCATATAAGATATCAAAATATTGATTTTTCCTCTTGAAATCATTTGAGATTTCTTCAAAGAAAGGGATTATCTCGAGGTCTGGTAATTCATTCATTTATTAATCAGTTTGAATTATTCTGAGATATATTTATGTCTTATTTAATTGATATTGCCTATTGGTTTAATACTATTCGATATCTAAAATTTCTTTTACTAAGTTCTTCTTTTCTTCTAAATTAGCTTGGCGCGAGATCATGATTCTCTGGGCTTGAGGTGAACCAGCTCCGTGCATAGATTCAGTTTTATAGCTAACTGAAGCAACACCCATGGTTAAATTCTCAATGAAACGAATAACCCTATATCGATCCTCAGCGCATAATCCCTCACAAGTGGTGAGATATTTTTCTAGCAACGGTCCAATTTCTTCTGATTTAAAATCTGCTTCAGAAGGAAGAGTACAGATGATACCTCCTGCAATATCTTCAGCGAGACGTCCAATTTCATACGGAAATCTAGTTACATTCTGTTTACAAACATTAGCTAATAGCATATCCATTTCATAATTCCCTGCTTCTCTCTGAAATCCTAAGGAACTACACGCAATTCCACAACTATAAAGAGTTTCATTTAAATGGACCATTTCCGTAAGTTTATCTCTAATATGAGAGGCTCTATCTGTTTTGTGATATTCTGAGATTAGAGCAGCAGCCCCAATGAGAGCGTCACCTACTCCAACTTTACATCCTCCATAAGATTGACGGTGAAATCCCGCAAACCTGTTAACCAATTCTCCTGAGAAATCTGTTTCACCTTGCATAAAAATAGATTCTTTGGGTACTAATACATCCTCAAATATAACGAATATCTCTTGGCCACCATATTTAAAGTTGCCAATATCTAATTTACCATCCTCCATTTTACGAGTATCGCACGCTTGCCTTCCGTAGACAAGGGTTATACCTTTTGTATTGGTATTTATTCCAAAACTTACAGCATATTCTTCTTCTCCGGGTCTTAAAGCTAAAGTAGGCATAACAATCACTCGATGTGAATTTAAGAATCCTGTTTGATGTACTTTTGCTCCCCGAACTATTATCCCATCATCAGTTTCATCCACCACATGCAAATATGCATCACGATCAGGTTGTTGGTTAGGTCGTAAGCTACGATCTCCTTTAGTGTCTGTCATGGCTCCATCGACCATCAGATCTTGATTTTGAACCTCGACCCAATATTTTTTGAATCGTGTGTGATAGTTTGTACCATTCTTTTTGTCCATCTCATAGGTAACACTGTATAACGCATTAGCCGCATCAAATCCAACACATCGTTGGAAGCAGCAGGCAGTATGCTGTCCCAATAATCTCTGCATCTTTACTTTTTTGATTAGGTCCTCTACAGATTGGTGAATGTGAGTAAAACGATTTATCTTTTCTCCAGTTAAATGTGATGTTGCAGTCATAATATCGCTATGTTCTTCCATCTGTGCTAACTCGTAGATTTTCATAACTGTGTTTATTGAAGGTCTGATAATTGGGTGATTCCAGAACTCTTTTACCTTTTCACCAAACACGTACAAATTTACAGGTCTTTTGATACTTTCTAAATATTCTTCTGGTGTTTTTAATGGCATTTTTAAAAACCTTTTTCAGCATTTAATAAACTAATTAAAACAAAATTACTCATGATTAATAAAAATAATTTTAATACTTTTAAAGCTCAAATTATCATAGATTTTAAGATAAAAATTAATACACCCCTATTTTATCTAGAATCAATTTTTTAATAGATAATTATAGATGTCCGGCACTTCCCATAATTGTTCGTGTTAATGTATTAAAAATAGTATCTATGTTTTCCCCAGTTTTAGCAGAGCTTTCAAAATAATGAGAAATTTTAAATGTTTTTGTAATTTTTTTGATTTCTTTTTCAGAAATTAATCTAATATCAACCAGGTCTAGTTTGCCGCCAACTAAGAATATTGGGACTTGGAAATTTTTATTTTGCCCCCGTCTGAAAATACCTATCCATTCCTCCATATCATCTAAAGTATGAGGTCTAGTAAGATCGAACATGTAAATTCCCCCTGATGATCCTCGGGTGTAACTCGGTAACAGAAATCTAAAGCGTTCTTCACCCCCAAAATCCCATATTTGAAGTGTAATAATTGAGTCATCAACGGCAAGACGTTTAGTATCTATATCCAACCCTAACGTGATTTTAGTATTTAGGATAAACTCGTTAGTTAGAAATCGATGGAGTAATGTAGTTTTTCCAACACTCCCATTCCCAAAAATGCATATCTTGTATGTTAATTCTCTCATTTCTTAGTGAAATTGGGCAATTCTTTATATTCTTGTACCAATATGTACATGGTTAATTTTAATTTTAAATCTTCTTTATTATCAAAGATCAAAATTTTTCTAGGCAATGAATAGTTATTTAACTGCATTTCGCTGTGTATCTTCTGTACTTTGTAGATTGACGTCTGTATGGTTCTCCAAATAACTTAATCTCTTTTCTAAAATTGTCATAGTTTCTATGATATTATTGATTATTTTATTTGTTTCTCTAATTTCATATTGTAGATCTCCAAGCTGATCAAGAACAAATGATAATACTTGAGATTCCTTAACAGGTTCAAGTAACCACGAGATTACATTTTGAATAAATTTCTCATTGTCAAGACAATTCAATCCAATATTAGAATCGGCTGAAAAAATATCAATGTCTCCCAATGCAACCACTTTTCCTTTTCCAAACTCGTCATATGCTGCGATAATCTGTCGGTGCTCACCCTCCTCTTTGATCCATTGTTCTGTGGAGGTATTATAAATCTCTGGCCATGAATTTTCAATTGTATGGAAAATTGGTTTTGCCTCCTTGCTTAATGAGAGAGAACACGCTCCCCCTATCCTTACTTCTCTTAATTGTTTTGTCAACTCATGTTTCTGGAAATCATGGATGTGTAAAATACTTACGCTACTCTGATTTGTACTATTAATTTCTTTTATAAGATCCTTTTCAAACTTAATACCAAACTTTCCTACGATATCATTCAAATTAGTTTTTTGAAGAAAGTCAGCACCATACTCACTTAATACAAGTAATGAGCCCCCCGTTCTTACGAAATCTATTATAATTTTGACTTCAACACTGGAAAAGAAATTATCAATAGGGTTCCCAATGATTAGCAGATCCGCATTTCTT
>JAEOTL010000375.1 GCA_016839845.1 Promethearchaeota archaeon | reverse complement strand
CCTTTGAAGATTCCAGATATTTTGAGAAAATCTCTACAGCGATTCTTAATTTCTTAAAATATGTTAAATGCTGAAGCGCTGTAATATGATTGAAAATCTCATAAGATTCAAGTAATACTTTTGGTAAAGGGTATCCCTGTATCGTTTCTAGTAAAGCACCTATTTCTTGAATTGTCGTATCCATATCGATATCAACATTCTTATTTTGCAGAACTTCTTCAATTGAATTCTCCAAAATTTGTCGTATATCAAGTAAAGTACCATCGAAATCGAAAACGATGGCTCTTAAATCTCCCGATTGAAGTTTTTCTATTAGTAACTCGTTATTATTCATTGTACTTAATTTAAAAAGTAGAATTTATTAATAAGAAAAAGGTTAAAACCTTAAAAATTATTGTACTTACTGTTTAAAGCTTTCCACTGTTTTAGAGCACCAAACCCTTGAATAATCCCGTTTATCAACAAAGTGTAGATCATGATTTTTTGACCCACCACATAGATGAATAATCCCAGAGGGGTTAGACTACTAGGAACTAGACTTAAGATTATAAAATAAGTTCCTAATATTAGAGCTGATATTACCGATATCTTAGCATACAAATTGGGATATGAGCTGTCTCTTGAAATAGCAATAGAGTATAAAATTAAACTTAAGAAAATTGATCCAAAACCAAGGAATACAAATATATCATGGGGGAGATTCAGGATGTCTGAGGGTGTAAACGCTATTCCGGTATAGAAGATACCTGTCAGAAACCCAAATAGAGATCCTAATATAGAATAGCTTTTCAATCCTTTTTCTTTCTTAAATAAGCTTATTAGTGTAATATAGAAAGGAATCTGAGATACTCCCCATATACTGAGAGAAATTGTGAATAGAATAAAAGAAATTGTATTAGAAATACCTGAATGGGCAATGGTCCTTCCTAAATCACTAAAATAATTATTCCAGAATACATAAAATGAAGTTGATGGATCAATATACGTACCTCCTTTATAGAAAAACATGGCAGTGAAAGTTATCACTATAAATTGAATACACCCACCAATTAACAAGATAAAAACCCACTTTCGCTGATTGAAACTCAAGGAGTTATTCACTTATTTTTCTTTATTTTTTTTACGAATATAACAGATATAAAAAAAGTTGCCATCAAACTTAAAGAAATAGTAAAATATCCGAATCCAATACTTATATCGGCAATAAATCCGAGGAGTAGCTGTGAGATGAAATAAGTTACACCGACAGAACTTTCTGATATACTACTGTATATTGAAGTGTCTTTAATAATGTTAAGTGCGAGGAATAATTTTGAAGCAGTTCCGTATAAAAATCCATAAAAAAAACCTGAAAACAAAAATAAAACAAAGAACACAATGAGCATTCTATTAATGTTTAAAAAAATGAACAAGAAAGAATAAACAAATAGAGCAGTTAAAGATACTAATTTGAGCTTCTCAAGTGTTATTGAACTCGCCATATACATCGCAAAGGATTGAGCTACTGTTGCAGCGACCATGACTAAATATGTACTGGATGAGGGAAATCCTAATATCTCTGCTTTAATTGGATATAGTAAACCCCCATTTCCAGCAGCTATTGATGAAGCCAGAATAAATAATAAAGGGACAATAACGGGGATATAATAATTTTTTAAACTTACTTCTTTTTCATTGATTTTATGTAAATTCATATCAACCTTAATCTCTGAATCCCTTACAGGATGGAAAAAACCGATCGCGATTATAACATTAAAAACTAAAAGAATTGGACTAATGAAAAATAAAAGCTTGATGTTAGGGATAAAATTCAGAAAAATTGCACCAAAAATTAAGCCAAAAACAGAGGAAAGACTCCACGACAGATTGAATCTTGCTAATACTTTTGGATGATCAATATTAGGATTATCTGATATACTGGCAAGAAGATTTGGAAAGAAGAGCCCTAAAATAAATCCCTCAAATAATCTTTCCACTAAAAAAACGATTGGCTCTAAAGTAATATAGAAGATGAGTTGAGCAGCTGTAGCCCCAATCACAGATATTATTACACTTCTTCTTCTCCCTAATCTATCTGAAATTTTATTCAAAACTAACGGAGAAATACTGTATGTAATTGTTATGGCCATTGTTAATAAACTGATAAATTTAATAGAGGTACCTAGGGAATAATAATAAATGGGGGTAGCTAACATAAGTAGGGGGCTAGCAAAAGAATATACAAAAGACAAGAATACTAATGGCCAGAATCGCCACCTCCTGTTATTGTCATCACTCTTATTTCTAATCACTTTCCCAGCACATCCACTAAAATCGAACGATAAATGAGAAAATACTTTTTACCATTTAAATTTAAATCTTAATGCTAAAAACTCTTAACAAACTTTTATACTACCCAGTTAACGAAAAAGTAGAAAGAATAAATTAAAAACTCAATAAGAATTTAAATATCTAACTAGAGAACTTGATAACAATGGTAGATTTAACTCCCAACAAATCAAATATTCGTCTTTTTCGATCTTTTTGGGCATTATTTTTTTTAGCCGGAGTCTTCTCACTCGCTTTTGGTGGGATCTTTATTCTGATTGTTCCTTTGTCATCGTTATTTTGGCCAGGAGAAACATACCATGCCCTTGAAATGGGTATTTTAATAACATCAATGTTTTGGGGGAATTCTTTAGCTGGCTTAATATTTGGGCGTCTGATAGATAAATATAATAGAATCATGATTCTATTCATTATTTCTCTAACGAGAGGAGGTGCCATGATTATGTTAAGTCTTGCTATCGTTGGTAAGGGAATATTTTCATGGAGTTATTTTTATATCTTTACAACTATCATCGGATTTTCAGCGGGAGGAAATTATCCTTCAATTTCATCTCTTTCAAATGATCTTGTTCCTTCAAATTATAGATCTCGCTTCTTTGGGATCCGAAATATCATTAGATCAATTCTTCAATTATCTGGTTTTGTATTAACTGGATTTTTAGTCGACATAGGTTTATGGCGCCTTTTTTTTCTTAGCGTTGGAATAGGAATTATTGTTATAGGTTTATTGGTGTTCCTTACAATCCCCGAACCTAAAAGGGGAATACAAAGGGATGAACTTTCGGAGATTCTAAAAGATGAGACAATTCAATATGATTATAAGATGGATTTAAAAATGCTACGAAAAACTATATTGAGCAAAACCAATATGGTTGCTCTTATAGAGGGAATTTTTACAAGTGTAT
>JAEOTL010000374.1 GCA_016839845.1 Promethearchaeota archaeon | reverse complement strand
GTAGGAGTGTCTTGGTTAGCGATGCTTTGCGATATGGGGTTAGGTGTATGTTTAGGAGACGATATGGGTCTCGGAAAGACCATACAAATCATTGCTTATCTTTTGTACAGACTAGAGAATTATCCCAATGAAGAGGGTAGTAACTTAATCGTGTGCCCTACGTCTTTATTAACTAATTGGGAGCATGAGATTAAGAAATTTTCTTCTAAATTGAAAGTTCTGAAGTATTATGGATCTAAAAGGAATAATCTTAGGAATAATAAAGAGGACTTCCTAATTGCTCACCAGATAGTTTTAACTTCATACGGAGTCATAAGAAACGATATAGACTTCCTAAAAAATATAAAATTTAATGGGATTATTATCGATGAGTCAACAAATATTAAAAACTCTACTTCCAAAAGAGCTAAATCAATTTACCAATTGAACGGGTATTTTAAAATTGCGTTAAGTGGTACACCCATTGAAAACCGTCTAGATGAATTATGGTCACTTTTTAATTTTTTAAATCCTGGACTTTTAGGTTCATTGAATGAGTTCAGGAAAACATTTGTAAATCCTATTGAAAATTATCAAAATACTGAAAAAATCGAAGTGCTCAAAACTATAATAGATCCCTTTATCTTGAGGCGCATAAAGACAGATAAAAAGGTTATTAAAGATTTACCCGAAAAGAATGAGATTTTGATATATATCAATCTTTCTGATTCTCAATCAATCTTATACAAAGAAATTGTAGATGACGTCATAAGAGATTTAAGAGAAAATTATAACAACGCAAAAAAGCGAAATGGGCTTATCCTTAAATTATTAACTAAACTGAAGCAGATCTGTAACCATCCAATGCAATATCTCAAAATAGATCCCATTAAATATGACTTTGATAAAAATTTCAAAGTTTTTCTTACACAATCTCCGAAAATCGCAAGAGTCTTTAATATTGTTGAGAATATACTTGAAAATAAGCAGAAAGTTCTAATATTTTCCCAATATAAAACGATGGGTGATATCCTCCAGAAGGCTTTTATAGTTAAATTTGGGGAAATTGTATCATTTTTTCATGGCAGTTTAACTCCCTCTCAAAGAGATAAAATAGTAAAAGATTTTCAAAGAAGTAAAGGATCGGGATCAAAAATCCTAATAGTATCATTAAAGGCTGGTGGTTTTGGCTTAAACTTAACTCAAGGAACAACGGTGGTACATGTAGATCGGTGGTGGAATCCCAGTGTTGAGTCCCAAGCTACTGATAGAGCTTACCGGATTGGTCAGGATCAGAATGTAAACGTCTTTAAATTTGTTGCTACAGGAACGATAGAGGAAAAGATAGATAAACTACTTGAAGAAAAAAGAGAGTTATCAAGGCAAATAATAACTCCTACCTATTCAATCATCTCAAGATTACCCATGGATGAGATTGAAGAATTATTTTCGTTCATACCAAGATAATTTTTATTCTTATAAACTCAAGGTTCCTCTAAATATCAGAAAAACCACAAAACAAAAAAAAAAAAGGAATTATTGTTTTACTTCTTCTTTTTCCCGGATGATTCTCCTTTAACCCCTTTAAACACACCAGCAATAATTGCTCCTGCAATAAAACCTCCTACATGTGCGAAATGAGCCGTTTGACCAATAGCAAAGGGATCAACTAACGAAACAATAGCGTATGTCAATTCTGCTATGAAATATGTTATGATAAAATAGCCTGCACTTACTTTTCGCATGGATGTACCCGTTGCAGATGGAAGGTAAAACTTATTTTTGGAATACAAAACTAAATAAACACCCATTAGACCAAAGATTGCTCCAGAAGCCCCTAAGGAGGGGATAGTTGCCAGAAAAGGACCCCATACAGGAATGATTATCGTGCTCAGAGCATGAAGTAAACTCCCAGCAAGACCTGAAACTAAGTATGTAATTAAATATAAGACGTGTCCCATCGAGTGTTCACAGTTATCTGTGATAATTATGAAAAACCACATATTCATAATGATGTGAACGATATCACCATGCATGAACATAGAAGTTAGTAATGTCCAAAGATTGCTCCCGTCAAAAAAGTCTGCAGGTACAAATGCTGCCTCAATATGCATATTTTGTGTAGGATCGAGTAGTTGCCAGACAAAGACGATTACATTTATTGCTAAAATGGCAACAGAGACATACTGCTTAAAAAATGGTATTTTATCAGGTTCAGCTTCAAGAACCATTTTAATTAACTCCTTATAATTTTTGAATAATTATTAAGTAATTAATGGTAATCCATCAAAATGCTTTAAAAATATTTCTAGTTTTAATTAAAAACAGTTGCTCTATCTAAAATAAGATAAAGAAAAGGATTTTGTTTTTAGAAAAATACTACTAGCCTATTCAAGCCTATCTCGAACACGTTTAAGCAAATCTTTACCCGAAAAAGGTTTTACTATATAATCGTCTGCTCCTAATCGTTTTCCCTTCTGGATATCTTCCACAAAACTTTTTACCGTAAAAAGAACAACATCAATATGATCGTAACGCCTTTCCCCTTTTATTTGACGAAGAACATCCATACCTGATTTTCCTGGCATCATTACATCGAGCAATATTAAGGATATTTCGGTATATCGTTCTTCTAATACTCGTAAAGCCTCTTTTGCATTCGCACTTGTTATTGTATCGAAATCCCCGAGTTTTAAAAATTTCTCTGTTAAATTTAGGATATCTGGTTCGTCATCCACAATTAAAATTAAGTGTTTCTTCTTTTCCTCCTCCTGAGAGATTTCCTCTATTTCATCTTTCTCAGCCATGAGTAAACTCAAGAATCTTTATTTTGTCTTAGTTTAATATATATTATTTTCAATATACTATATTAAATAATGAAATTAGTCTCTTATATAAATGACTTTCTTTTTTAACATTGTGATCATCATTGCCTAGAAAAAAACAGCTCCCCATATTTCCTTACGATTTTATCAATGAGAAAGCAGATGAGTATGAGAACTCAAAATGGATGGAGCGTAATCAAAAACGAGCAACTGAATTAGCTGTTCAATATCTTTTTGATGCCAAATTAATAAATGAAAACGAAAACGATCCCCATTTTACAGACTCACTCTTGATTTTTGATTTAGGATGTGGAACTGGTTTTTCTACTGAAGTATTGATTAATAACGGTTTTAAAGTCATCGGGATAGATATTTTACCTGATATGCTACTCAAGGCACGATTAAAGAACGCGAATATGGATTTACTCCTTGCTGATATAAATTATCTTCCAATGAGATATAAAGTAGCTGATCACCTTATTTCAATCTCATCATATAATTTTATAATACATGATAAGGATCAGAACCGAGAAAGAATTAAACTTCTTAATTCGACTGCCCGGTCTTTACATAATATTTTAAAGAATAAGGGACATATTGTTATTGAATTCTATCCAAAAGATGATCAAGAATTACAGATGTTTAATGAATCTTTTACAAATAATGGTT
>JAEOTL010000373.1 GCA_016839845.1 Promethearchaeota archaeon | reverse complement strand
GAATTAGCCTCGAATTTTTAATATGTCCTCCATAATATTCTTGAGGTGTTCGAACATCAAGTAAAAGTGGGGGTTCATCTTCAGTATCCAATCTTTTGTATAACTCATCTGCACTAATATCTGAAATGGGGGGAGCATTTGGACCTCTCAATTCGGCTCTTGTTTTCTTCTTAATGGGAGTTACGATTTTAACTGTTGGTTGGAGCTTTTCAAGGATTGCCACTAATTTTCCCTCCTCCTTACCAAGAGATAATAGCTTTACAGCATCGTTTAATTTTGAGTAGGCTTCAACACTAGATTTAAATCCAGGGTCAGTTGCATAAACTTTTAGTTTTTGGTCTGCGGGTAATGTATCTAAGGACTTGATCATGGCATTGAGGGGACCAGGACATGCTAATCCACTACAATCAACTGTGACAAAATCATCTTCTTCGGATGATTTTTCCTTTATGTATTCCTCCATGATTGCATCTGAAGAACCGCATGCTGCGACAATTTCTTCCGTTGTAGCAGTTGCGGCTTCATACATTTTATACCCTCCAGTAAGTTCATATATTTCGTTAAATCCGTGCTGCATCAGGATACGAGCAACTATATAGCTTCGATAACCAACTTCACAATACAAAACTATTGGCTTCTCTTTTGAGATTTCATCTATTCGCTTTCTTATCTCATGAATAGGGATGTTGATTGTTCCCTTAATATTTCTCGCTTCATGCTCTCTCTGTGTCCTCACATCTATAATTATTTTATTATTATTTAGAGCTTCGTTGATATCATGCCATTGCCATAGATGAATATCACCTCGTAGGTAGTTAGAAGCTACGAAACCAGCCATGTTTACGGGATCTTTAGCAGAGCTATATGGAGGAGCATAGGTTAATTCCAATTCTTCTAAATCAAATACTGTTCCTTCAAATTTAATTACTGTTGAAATGACGTCAATTCTTTTTTCGGTACCCTGTCCACCTACAGCTTGAGCACCTAGAACTTTGCCACTAGGAATTTCAAAAAGAAGTTTTAAAGTAATGGGGGTTGCTCCAGGATAGTACCCCGCATGATTATTGGGATGAACATATACCTTCTCATACTTAATGGATGTATTCTTCAATTGCTTCTCAGTTAACCCAACAGTAGCTATAGTGGCATCAAAAACTTTAACAACCGATGCACCTAAAATCCCTTTATATTTTATTTTTCTCCCAGCAATATTGTCGGCAGCAATTCTTCCTTGTTTATTTGCCGGTCCTGCTAGAGCAATTGAAATTGGTTCCCTTGTTTGATAATGTAATACTTGAACAGCATCACCTACAGCATATATACTTGGATCTGATGTTTCCATTAATTCGTTTACAATAATATGACCTCTGGGAGTTAAGTTAAGTCCAGATTCTTTGGCCAAATTACTTATCGGTCTAACACCTACAGCCATCATAACTAAATCTGTTTCAATTTCTCTCCCATTCTTAGTGATTACAATTGTTTTATTGTTGTCGTTTCTTGAAAATGATTCGACGGGATCTTCAAGAACAAGACATACTCCATTTAAAATCAACTCTTGATGAATTAATTGTGCCATTTCCTTATCAAGGGGAGGCATTACTTGATCCAACATTTCAACAATTTTTACTTTGACTCCTTTTTCAACCAAGTTCTCAGCCATTTCTAATCCGATAAATCCACCCCCAACAATTACGGCTTTTCCGATTTTCTCCTCTTCGACAAATTTTTTTATCTTTACAGCGTCAGGGATAGTCCAAATTGTATTATACGGAATTTCCTCAAGCCCTTTAAATGGGGGTATAATAGGTGATGAACCTGTTGCGATAATAAGAAAATCAAACTCAAGAACATAATCTTTCATTTCTTTTATATCTCTGACAAAAACTTCTTTTTTATCTCTATCGATAGAGATTGCTTCATTATTAACTCTTACATCGATATTAAACCAATTAAGAAATCTTCTGGGAGAAACTAATTTTAAGGAATTCTCTTCCTTTATAATATTCCCAACAAAATAAGGGAGTCCACAGTTAGCAAAACTAACATAAGGGCCTTTATCGAGCAAAATTATCTCATAATCCTCTTTTAAACGTCTTAACCGCGCTGCTGCTGAGGCACCCCCCGCAACGCCACCAATAATAACTACTCTTGTCATTTTTAATTCACGCATACAATACAATATGTATTGTGATAAATATAGAATAACTTTTAAAATCTAAATAAATCTCAAAATACCAATGAGTTAATATGATTTACTATTTTTCAAACCCTATTTTTGACCAATTGAATTTCTCTCAGAAAATCATGATTCCTATTACAGGTTCCTTTCACTGGACATACTTCCTCTACTCTCCTCAGAATCTGATCAACTTTTTTTAATTTCTCATCAGTCTCGATATACCATACTTATTTAATATCATAAAAACCCGGGAATGGTTCTGTTTCAGGATTAATCGCACTTCTTTTATCATAAAGTGCTTCAACCCTTACTTTAACAGATTGTACCTGAACATTGGAAAAAGACAAATAAAGCAATGCAGTTATTTCCAAACAATTTGCTATACTTGCAAGTAGCATCTGCATTGGTCCAGCAATGTTTCCCGATCCTCCTAAATCTTTTGGTCCGTCATTCTCGAATGTTAAATCCCCAATGGTTGCTTTCACATGCATATTCTCTACTTGTTCTGAAACTGCGGTTACTTTCGATATAAATAGTCTGTCTCCTTCATTACTGTCTAAGAGATTTACCATTTGTTCATAACGATCCATATAGGCTTTTACGGTCTCGTCTGAAACTAGTTTTGAATTCATAATAAAAGCAAATCATCATTTGCTTTATTTTTTTTGGTGATCTCTAATCCCAGTATACGAAAATAAATTTAGACTCACAAATCTGATTTGGTTACTTGCCAAAATCCTTAAAAATGAGATAAAAAATATAATCTAATTCCTTAAAATGTTTTCTTCTCAGATTTTCCACAAGAATTATTACAACATCGAATTCTCCAAAGTCTAAATGGATTCGTTTCTTAATATTTTGCTCAAAAAACCTGATATCAACTAGGATTTAATGATTAGCGTATAAACTTAATTTATACTCACTAACTCAAATAAGATTTTTGTTGTCTGTCTAAGGGATCCTTCTTTTAATGAACTTGAACTAACTTTTCAAGGGTCTGTTTTAATTTTTTCCAATCCTTTCCTTCCAAGGAAGCTTCTGCAATTTTTAAAATACCCTCAAAAACTGGTTCTGGTAAGTTTTTTTTCATTCCCATTAAAAGACCTAATCGTTGTGTATGATTTATTGCTCTTACAAAATAAGACGTAAAATATTGCATTACATTAGGGGGTATCTTTGCTGCAATTTTAGGTATAATTACCATGAGCTCCTCATCACTTAAGACTTTCCATAGGATTGGATTCGCGTCTAATTCCTCGTCTTGTAGATGAGAAAAGTATTGTGAGAGAAATAAATTATATTGTTTTACGAATTCAGCTAATTTTCCTGCTTTCTCATCATTTTCTATACTTGTGTCAAGGATTTTCTTAAACTCAATCCCTAATTCATTTATTAGCTTATGGAATTTATCATGAGCTTCCTTCATTTTCGTGAAAAAATTTTCGTTTTCTTTTTCCAGAACGGGAAATAAGTATTCCTCCTCTCCCTCAGCATGAGCTTTTAGTATACCCCAGAGATACTGTAGTTTTTCATCAAGTAAAGTTAGTTCAGATTCGTCGCTTGCGTCTGCTTTTCCTACTTCGTACATCACTTCAGTCATTAAAAATCTTATTCCTTTATGAACAGGTCCATATACATCATATCTAGGTTGATTCATAGTTTTAACATCATAACATAGTTTTGTATATTTAATGATTCAAGTCAATTATTTAAGGATAATTTTAATATTTCTAAACTAATCTGTATAAGATTGAATTAAATCACCGTTTATATTATGTTGTTGACGGGTGTGTCATGAAAGAAATTTATAAAAAATAGATTAAAAAATAATTGGCTCGTTAAACACCCTGAAGTAATCTTATTCTTCAAGTATTATAACGACATCAATGAAAAGTTCGTAATTTTCATCTTCATCAAAATCATGAATCTTTACCTTCTCAACATCATCAGTACCTTGAATTTCTAGAAGTTCTGATTCGTGTAAAATCTTTACATCAGACATTTTGAGCCGTTTCTTTAAATCTTCAGGACCAGGCGTCCTTTTTGCAGACGTCACTATTATAACTCTTCCAGTATGATTTGTTAATTCTAAAGCCAGTTCTAAAGATTTATCTCCAGTATCCATTAGTAATATTCTTTTGTTTTCAAATTCAGAAAGATTGTCAACTTTTGTATATACACCTTTACCAAGAAATTCCTCAACACCTAGAATCACTTGGACATCCGTCGCCGCACAAGAGGTTTTATGCTCTATTTCAACATATGTTTCTTCCTTTCCTCGAAAATTATCTATTGCTGCTTTTAGTGCATCAGCTGCTAAGTTGGAACAATGCATCTTAATTGGTGGTAATCCATCTAACTCTTCAGCAACGTCATTCCGTGTTATTTTGTAGGCATCATCAACTTTCATTCCTTTAGCCATCGTTGTAACCATTGATGATGTAGCCACAGCTGAACCACAACCGAACG
>JAEOTL010000372.1 GCA_016839845.1 Promethearchaeota archaeon | reverse complement strand
TCTTTCTCCCAAGGAGGAACCCCATAATTACCAACTAGGGGATGGGTCATTGTAACAATTTGACCTTGATAAGAAGGATCAGTTAAAGTTTCATTATAACCCGCCCCTGTCATGGTATTAAATACTAATTCCCCAGTAATTTTCGTAGTAGCTCCAAACCCTATACCTTGAAAATATCGGCCATCTTGGAGCATCAATATCGCGGGTCGTTCTTTCTTATACAGCATTTACAATTTTGATATAAGCTTCTCTCTTTTTTTAGATGAAGATAAATAATTATCTATTTTAAGATTGTTTATTAATAAGATAAATAATCCTAAAAATCACCGAGCCCCTCTGAAAAATGTGAAGTCAACAATAATTTTTCTTGAAACTCTTAAATTCTCTCTTCCCAAGATTTATCGGAATTATAGAAATCTTTATGAGCGCTCTTAATAGAATCAATAATAGGAGATAATTCAATATTATCAAATTTATCCCACCAAGTGTACATATGTTTAACATCTTTCTCAAAGTTTCCAGAAGGTTCCGTTATTATAATCTTTTTGTCTAAAAGGATAGAGGGATCAAGGATTTCTTTACTATTTTCTTTAAGGGTCTTTGCATTTTGAAGCATGCATTCTAACAAGTCGTCATAGAAAAGTAGGGGTATATACTTAATTTCTTTAGCATTTTGCTCTCTCAAGACATTTTCACGCTCTTCTTCAGGATTAAATCCGATTTTCGAGAAATCATAAATCTCAATATCAATCAATTCGGGGTGATACTGAGTCTCTCTGGTTTTTTTAAATTTTTTGTAATATTTAAGCTCCTTAACTTTGTACATTTTTACATTTTCTTGTTTTCCCTTTAGTTCAATAGTTACATTATTCTGATCCAATCGTTTTTCGCAGATCTCAGCAATTAACTTACAATAACTTATAGCAGCTTTTGTAAGGTCTTCCTCAAGTAATTTTGCTCTAAGCACTGTATGAAGATAGGCTCTTAAAAAAGCTGAAAAATCTTCTTCTAATGTGGGAAGAACTCCATGTAAATGTCTCGTCATTTCCCACCACCTCGAAGCACGATCAATTGAAAGTGAAAGCATAAATTTTTCCTGTGAGCGCGCTTCTGTAAAGAAAAGTAATTTCTCAAAACCGAGTTTAAGAAAGGGAGTAGGGTTGATACTAGCGGTCAAATCATCTGTTACAGGGAAAGTTATAGGTTCCTTTGGTCGGATTAGTATAGATCTTTCTCCATTGAATACTCTGTCCACCCTCATAGGCAAGGGCATAATTGGATTATTTTTAAGAGTTTCAATCAGATAAACCAAATTTGGTCTATTTTTGTTGGTGAATTCCGGTGGAAATACGTCAATGAAGAAGAAAAATGGAGCCGCATCGTACTTAAAAATCTTGAATTTGTTAATAGGTTTTATAATGATCACCAATGCACAATGAGTTAGCTTAGATTAATAGTGCTAACCATATGTATATTTATTTAAAAACTGGATGATATGTTAAATTATTGATTTTATTTCAGAAATGTAAAAAAATTAAATTCCTTTTTTTATTAAGAGAAAAGTATTTTTTATAATAAAATCAGTTAATCTTAATTTTGGATTTTTCGATATTTTGACTAATAGGTAGGTGAAAAGGAAATTACTCTGAAAGATGAAGTAGAAGAATTATTAATAAGTCAGGGCGCAGTAAGTGTTGGATTTGCAACAAAGGAGACTCTTGAAGGAGGACCACCAACTACAGACATGACTTATATCCTCCCAGAAGCCAAAACAGCAATATGTTTCGCAGTACCCTTTGATAGGTCGAAAATACGACCTTATTTAGGAAAAGAGCTTCCTAGAGGAAGATTTGATCATGTGATTGATAATGGGGATGTTTATTTGAAAGCTTATAAGTTTGCTCAAGTAGCATCCGAATTTTTGGAGGAAAAAGGATTCAAGTCCGCCCCGGTCGTTAATAATTTTAAATATCGAGAAGATGTCCCTAATTGGCGCACAAAATTACCTCCATTACTAGCCCTTAGATTAATAGCAGCCCGATCAGGCGTAGGTTCAATAGGATGGTCCGGGAATATATTGGTAAAGGGATATGGGGCTGCTGTTCTTCTAGGAGCACTTGTAACCTCAGCAAAACTAGAACCAACGGATCCGATCCCAGTAGAGAAATCTCCCTGTGATAAATGTAAATTATGTGTGCAAGTCTGTGCCTACAGGATGTTTGATAACATAGAAGAAGATTCATATACACTAGGAGGATATACATTTTCTTTCTCGAAGAGAAATAATGTAGCACGTTGTTATGCAGTGTGTGGGGGATTATCGGGGTTAGATAAATCAAAAGATTGGTCGACATGGTCACCTGGTAGAACACCATTTCCAGAAACAAAGGATGAAGCTGATCGAACATTTGCGCATTTATTTGCTCATCCAGTGAAAAATATGCGAATAAAAGATGAACAGGGGAGTTATGCTGAATCCAAAATTAGAGATGACCCAAAAGTTCAAGGGTACATCACTGCGGGAGAAATCGCGTCAAACACTTTTACCGATAATTTTATATTGACTTGTGGGAATTGCCAATTAATCTGCTGGGGGGATCGAGATGAGAGAACCGAGAATTGCAGTATATTAATGAATTCTGGATGCGTTGTGACCAACAAGGAGGGTGAAAATATCATTATTTCTTCTAAAGAAGCCGATGAGCTTGAGAAGGCAGGAGAAATCACTGATCCTTATGTTCAAACTTCTGAAAGGCGCCAATACGTTGAGAAAATCGTTAATGATATATTTAGAAAATTACGAGAAGAAGAAAAATAAAGAGAACCTATTATATTTTCTCTTTAGAACTTATTATCTTTTTATCTTGATTAATAAAATACACCCACGCATTCCGAGACATTAAACAGTTATCTTCCTTCCCTATTTTTCCAAGAATTTTAATGCGTAGTTTTCGCGCATCAATATTTTCTGGTTCTGCTTGAATTAGAATATCTAAGACTTCTAAGGCAAGTTGGGCCTGATCTTGTTTTAATAATTCTTCTGACCTCTTTAAAATTTTACTTACGTCTCCTATCAGGTTCGCAATTTCACCCATGACCTCCTTTTCTGGTCTAGGAAGAAGATGTGCAGGATTAGAGTCAAAATAACCGTGATACCATCGATAAACATTAAATACAAAAAATTCTGGTCTAGAATAGCTTGCTTGAAGATAAGGACTGTTTATCAGGTGTTCAGGGATCTTTACTTCGTGAATCATCTCGGTTATATGTGTTCCTTTATTAATGTGATCGACAACTTGATCATGTAAAGAGCGAATAACTTCAATGTGATCACTAATAGCTTTCATCGCATTTTCACCTTCAATAAATGTCCCCCCTCCACCATAAAAGATATATTGGGGCTTTAGATCTCTTATCCTTTCTAATTCTTTTGCCCAATCCAATGCGAATCGAGTTGGTTTCCAGGGATTGCCTATATTAGGAAAGCTTCCAATCATCAAATCACCTATAAATGCCGAGTCAAGTTCTGGTACATACACCCAAACAGCGTCATCCGTTTCCGCTCGAGCGGTATGAAGTTCAAAGGTCTTATCCCCTAATTTAAACGTCATATCGCCGAGGAATGTTTTGGTGGGATAAATTAATTCAAGTTCTCGAACAATCTCCGGGAAACCAAATTGTTGAGCATCCTTCCTAGCTTTATATTGTGCTAACATTTGATATTTATCTAGCCGATCAGGCAAATATTTACTTGCAATAATCTCAGGTTTGTCATCCATGAAAACCGGAGCTGCAAGTAGATGGTCCATATGCCCATGTGTGTAGATTAAGTATTTTATCTTATCTTTTATCCTTTCTTTAACTTCTTTAGCCCAGCGTTTAGCTAATAATGTATCAATTACTACTACGCCCTCAGTCGTTTGGATCCATCCACAACTTGATAAAGGTGCTCTTGCGGTAAAAACATCCTTAATTGGATTATCAAACGAAACCTCAAAGGATATAACATTTATAGGTTGTACCTTATCAGATTGCTCTTTATTCTCTTTTGACATAATATTTGAGTAAAAAGTATTATGTAATAAAATTGTTCCCTAAAACTCATTTGCTGGAATTTCTTTGTTTAGTCAATAATTAATTTTTTATTTTTTTTAACTTTAGCCAAAAAAGATTTAACTTGCTTGGGGGATCTAAGCCTAATGAATTGTATATTTGGATAGTAATTCGATTCAATATACGTTTCATATTTTTTTCTGACTCTTCTATGTGTTTTTATTGTATAAAGTACAATAGAGTCTTTACTAAATAGGCCACCCAAAGTCTCTATATTTCCTGTACCTGGCCAAAGTTCTTCTCTATCGATAATTCTTTTAATTGCTCTCTTGAGTGATTGGAGCAGTGAACGAATGAAACTAAAATCAAGCCAGATAACTGTAGTAGCACTTTCCCATTTTATAGGTGTTGTTCTTGTGTAGTTACCATCTAACACCCAGCTGTCAATACTTAAAGCTGACCGCAATTTTCCATAGAATTCTTTGAAACTAGTTGGTTGCCAATTCGGTCCCCAAAAAAGGGCATCCATTTCAATGTGCGGAATAGATAAAATCTCAGAAATCTTTTTAGAAACGGTTGATTTCCCACTACTACTGGTTCCGATGACATTAATCTTCACTAAGACTTCCCCTATATAACTTTAAATCGTATAATCAATCATTCATCAAAAATAATAATATTTTCTTTATGGAATTTTTGAATAATATAAAACATTAAGAAATAATAGAATTAAAAAAAAAATAGAAAAAATTTGAGCTACTTCATGTCTACAAACTTTCCACTCTTAAACAACTCACATGGTTTAAGATATTCTTTTCCTAGTTTTTCAGCCGTTTCTGCCAATAATTTTACGAGTCCTTCCCAATTCGGTATACCATTCTCGAAAGGTCCTGGGGCATTCATTCCTGCCATATTTGCATCATCAATTATTTTCCATCCAGAAGCAATACCTTCCTCTAAAATTCTGCATCCTTCGTTTAACTGAATAGCTAGAAAAACTCCCGGATTTACTATACCGGCTTTTTTAATTTGAGAAAAGTCAGGTTGAGGTCTTCCTTTTGACCAATCGTAGAATCCTTGTCCTGATTTTCTACCATGTTTTCCTTCTTTAAACATTTTAGTTATGACTTTTCCGGGTCTAAAATCTTCATGTAAAGTATCCGCATAATAATTTCGTACATGAAATCCAGTGTCAATACCGGTATAGTCTGATAGAACTAATGGTGACATGGGACCACGACTTCCAAAATCAGCGTCTAATGATTCAAAAGGAATTCCTTTTTCTAAACACGTATCAAGAAGGTAATTCATATAGATACCGCTTGGAGCGTTCAATCTGTTGACAATGAAACCCGGCCTATCCTTTAAAACTTTAGCGACGTATCTATCTCCTCTAAGACATGGTAGACTTGCGCTGACTTTCATACCTATATCCATTGCTTCCTCAGAAGATTTTTCACCAGCAATAACCTCTATTAATCTCATAAGAGGTGCTGGATTGAAAAAATGCATGCCTATACATTTATCTGGTCTATTTGTAGCAGTTGCCATTTCAGTTATAGACATTGTGGAAGTGTTGGAAGCAATAACAGCATGAGCTGGAGCATTTTCATCACAAGTTTTGAATATGTTTTTCTTGACATCCATATCCTCAACAACAGCTTCTATAATTAGATCGGCATCTTTAACGGCGGAAGCGAGATCTAAATTAGTCTTCATTCGGGCTATGTTGTCTGCAGCATTTAATACACCCTTTGATTCAAGTTTTGTCAGTCCACCTTTAATACTTTCAACAGCTTTATCGATGTATTCCTGTGCTATATCGACGAGTGTAACATTATATCCTGCCATCAAGGAAACTTGAGCAATGCCGTTGCCCATGAGTCCAACACCAATTACAACAATATTTTTTACTTCCATTTTTTAATTTCACTCTCTTATATCAAAGTTTTATTAAACTAACACCAAAAATAAAGAAAAAAAAGAAATAAATTTTGCTTATTTTAAAAACCCATAAGCATTTCTCAAACGTTTTTCAGCATCATCAACTACTTCATCAACGATTTTCTTGACATTTTCCACGCTTTGAATAAGCCCAATACTCTGCCCTAAGAGGACGGCGCCAGTAATGTCTCCTTTATAAGCTGCTTCGTATGCCTTCATCTCTTCAACTAACTCTGATTGTGACATGGCTTCCTCTTGAGCTATTTTAGCCTCTTTATCAGCTACAAGACCGTGATGCAATGAATACTCATTTTTCCATAACCGAATTGGTCCTAAGGACCCTGTTACCAATATAGTATCTTGAGCCTTTGCTGGAGGAACAATACCCTTATACTCACTACTAAATTCACTCTCATTTGAAGCTATAAACCGTGAACCCATTGCAATACCACCCGCGCCCAATGCTAAAGCAGCAGCTAGCCCTTCACCTGTGGCAAATCCTCCGCATGCTATTACAGGAATGTCTGGATGCTTATGCATAACTTGTTGCAATAAAACTAGTGTACTTACTTTTTCAAATGATTGATGACCTCCACCTTCACCACCAGTGACAACCATTCCATCTACTCCTGAAGCAACACACTTATCAGCAAGCCATAAAGCTGGTGCAACATGAAAGTGCTTAATTTGTGATCCACTTTCCTTCAATTTTTGGTAATCCTTTGACGCTGGTAAAGTTTTGGAAGATCCTGCACTGGTAATGGCATAAACACACTGTTCTTTTACTCTTTGGTTCTCCATAATGAACTTTGGAATATCTGTAACTAATTGAGCGGCGTTTATTTCCCTACGCGAAGTTCTTATATTAAATCCAAAAGGCTTATCGGTATGCTCAACTACCTGTAACATATTTTCTTTCATAATCTCAACGGGATTCCTTCCTTTCTGATAGTCGCTTAACAAAGCGCTATGGCTTAAGACACCAAGCCCACCCGCTTCTGAAACGGCGATAGTCAACTCAGTTGTGTAGAAAGGGCCCATTGGAGCGGCAATAATAGGGTGTTTAATCCCTAACATCTTGGTAATGTTTGTTTCTAATACCATTTTTTCAATTCACTTTGTAAAAATTCTCAATTTATATTCTTATTAATTTAGATATAGAAATTATTTGCACTCTAAATATTTTACTCTCAAATTTGGATTTAGCACAATTTTTTATCAGATTATGAAATAATTGGGAGAAAAAATTTGGGGAATTTAAACTTTTCCCAGTCACATTAATAATTTAAGATTTTGATTAGTAAAATATGAAAAACTTCGAAGATAGTCCAACTATTGAAAAAATATCCCCTGAATGGATTACAGAGATTTTACGAAAAAAAGGTTATCTTCAAGAAGGATCAGTTACATCAATATTGAGGAAAGGTTTTCAAAAAGGATCTAACACTAATATTTATTTCTTAGAATTGGAGTTTTCTAATGATGCTAAAGGGAAATTACCTTCTGTTGAATTAGTTGTAAAAAAACTTCGACCAGACTTTCAGTATAAAAATGAAATAAAACCTCATCTTAAAAAAGAGGTTCAATTTTATAACACCATTGCTGATAAAATGGAAGAATTGCCTATTCCCACTTGTTATTATGCCTACTTATCTGACGAGCCTATTGATAATCTTATTATCCTTAATAATTTGTTAAAAACATATTCTTTAACTCAACTGAACTTTGAAAGACATTTTTTAACCCATATGGATAAAATTAAAAAGGCCATTGATACCTTAGCTGCAATACATGCTTTTTGGTGGGAACACCCAAAACTAGAAGAGATTACCGGTACCCCCCAAATTAATAAAAAGCTTGTTATTGCTTCTTTTAAAGCAATAGAAGAATATTTACCTCAGTTCTTAGAGCTTTCTAGTAATAGAATAAGTCGAGAAAGAATAGAATTATATTCCAAATGTTATTCGCTATATCCAGAAGTACTTTGGAATAGATTTAGTAAAAAAAAGAATCTAACATTAACACACGGTGACGCACACCCTTGGCAATTTTATTATCCCAAAAACATTGATAGTAAACAAAGTAAGGCTTATCTAAGTGATTGGTCATGCTGGGGCTTAAGCGTAGGAAATTATGATTTAGCATATATGATAGGAATGTTCTCGAAACCTGAGGAACACCGCAAAATTAAAAGAGAGCTTATAGAACACTATCATAACGCTTTGATAAATTATGGTATAAAAAATTATAGTTATGATGATTGTTTTTATGACTATAGGATGGGACTTATAAATAACTTTTATATCCCCTTCTGGAATTCTAATCCTAATATGTTCAGGGAAGAGGCAGTTCTCAATTTTGAAGATTTAAATTGTATGGAGCTTTTAGAAAGCTAAAGTACTTTTAAGAATTAATAATCGAAAATTTTTTTATCTTTTTATCAAGAGATATTATTATAGTTTTAGTTTTCAAGCTATTTCTAAAAAAATTACGAGATTTAAGTTTTGTTTTTTAATTAGAGTTGATTTTTATGGATAAAAAAAATGATGAATTAAGTATTGTTATTTATGGGATTGGTGGTATAGGTGCTACCCTTGGAGGGTGGTTATCACAAAAAAATGATAATGTTTTCTTATTGGCGCGTGGTGAAAATGCTAAGGCGTTAAAAAAGAATGGTTTAATTCTAAAAAATATAGTAAGTGGAGATACTGAAACAATAAAAGTAAAAGTAATTGAAGATCTAAATGAAATCCCAAATATTGATGTTGTGGTAATAACCGTTAAAAATTACGATTTAAAGGAGGTTGCTAAAGATATTTCTGAGAAATTGGGAGATAAACCCATAGTTATTGGGTTACAAAATGGGTTTGTGAATCAGCAGATCTTACCAAAATATTTTACGAAATATATTTATTGTGTTGTCGTACAATCTGGTTGGATAGAAGAGCCAGGAACTATTGGAACCAGAGGTAAAGGATACCTCACTCTTGGAACCCCGGAAAATGAAAATCTAAAAATGGCAGAAAAAATTGCTCAAATTTTAAACCTTGGGATCCCAACAAGAACAACTCAACAATTCCAAGATGCTGCTCATTCAAAATTTATAATAAATCTTTCAAATGCCACATTTACCCTAATAAGTTCAGAGCTTAAAGACGATGATGATATTTTCAAACTTTGGAGTATTTTTTTAAATGTATATCTTGAAGGTGTGGAAGTGGTAAAGGCTGCTGGCTACAAAGAATTTCAATTAAAAGGACTACCTTCTTGGAACGTAATGGAGCTAGGAAGGAACCTTGATAAGGAAGCAGCAGTTAATAATTTCCGTAGAAATCTTAAATACTCATGGTTCAATAGCATGGCTCAGGATATGATTCATCGTCAGAAAGACAAATCTGAACTTGAGTCATTAAATGGATACCTTATAAAACTAGCAGAATCGATGAATCTCGAGATTCCCTTCAATAAAATGATCTATAAACTTAGTAAACAACAGTTTGAAAAAAAACCTTATCAACCTTTACCAGTTGAGACTGTGTGGGAAGAGATTAATAAAAACATAAGCAAATAGAAATTATTATTAATTACTAAACCTTCAATTTTTTAAAATCAAAAGGAAGAACTAAAGATGAATGAAATTAAACCCACTCGTGTTTTGGGTGCTCCGCAAGCTAGGTTCACAAACCCCATAAAAGATGTTCATACTGCTGTTTTGCCAATAGCAGGATGTGCATGGGTAGAAACTAGTCATGGAGTTGTTTTAATTGATACCATAGCGAGAGTTGATGTAGGAAAGGAGGTCTTCAAGAAAATTAATGGAACCATCAAATATATTATTTACACACATGGACACGGTGATCATGTTGGTGGTGCTGCCGCCTACTTAAAGGATAACCCGGAAATAATTGCAAGCGAATATTTACCAGAACGATTAGATAAGTATAAAATGCTTGCTCCTCATAGAGCACACATAACAGCAGTACAATTTAATGTTCCGGAATTTTTCAGAACTCCCGAATTTGTATATCCCACGAAAACATTTTTAGGAGATATGACCATAAAATTAGGTGACAAAACTTTTGAGCTTCACGCCGTCAGAGCAGAAACGGATGATGCGGTATGGGTCTATGTTCCTGAGCTTAAGGCTGCATTCATAGGAGATCTTGTCATTGCCGGCTTACCAAATGTAGGAAATCCTTGGAAGCCGACTCGATTTGCTTTAGATTGGGCTAAAGCTTTAGAAGATGTAAGAGCCCTCAATCCTGAGCATCTATTTTGTAATGGTGCGGGTTTTTATTACGCAGGAAAAAGGGCACTAAAAATATTAGACTTGAATATAGCTGCGATTCGAAATTTGCATGATCAAGTAGTCGACCATATCAATAAAGGAACCCATATTACTGAAATGATCCATAAGATTAAACTCCCAGATCACCTTGCGAAGGATCCCTATTTAAGACCATTATATTCAAGAACAGAATTTTTTGTGTTTAACGTTTACAGATGGTATCACGGATATTTTGATGGTAACCCTGCACATCTCCTCCCCAGACCAGAAAAGGAAGTTATTGGGGAACTATACAATTTAATAGGAGATTCTGATAAAATTCTAGGCAGAGCAAAAGATCTTCTAGAAAATGATCAAGCACAACTCGCAATTGAAGTGTTGGATATTTTAATTCAATCAGATCCCGAGAATACTGAAGCCCGGAAATTACGTATTGAACTTTTGAAAAATCTAGCTGCCGAAGATTATTGCTTAATGTCTCGAAACGCTTGGGTACACTATATTGACAAAGATAAGGAATTTCTAAAAAGTAAGAAACAATAATTTTCTCTCTTTTATTTAATAGATGATTCAAAATGAGTCAAAACGACTATCCTAAAGAGATTATCACTACAGAAAAAGTAACTCAGGATTCTATTGAAACGACAAAAGTTGTAACTATTATAAAAAATATTTCTGAAGAAAAGGCAGTAAACGCTGCTATATCCTTCATGAATAGTTTTAATAATCAAGACAGTGAAGGTTGTTCTAATGCGTGTAATTTCCCCCATGCCCGGATTGGAAAGGGGGGAAAATTACTCATCACTGAGAAGTCCCCAATTCAAGTTGACAATTTTTTTACATGGTTCACAAGAGATTACGGTTGGAATCACAGCTGCTGGGATTATCGTCAAGTGATTCAAAGTGATCTAAACAAAGTACATCTACAAATTCAATTTTCGCGGTATAGAACTGATGGGAGCAAAATTGGTATTTTCCCTTCCATTTGGATTATTACAAATCAAGAAGGACATTGGGGTATAAAGATGCGTTCAAGTTTTGCACCATAATTCATACTCTATTCAATAATTCTGCTATTGTAATAGGTTTATTATATGGGGATGGTGGTGAAAGAAAATTATTCAGTACGACACACAACATGTACTGGGTTACTTGGGATCTTTTTCATTAATTGTTTCAAACATTCTGGTCTGAGGTCGACATCACTAAGTTCGTCTAGCTTAAACCATTTGAAGATAAGTTCTGGAGGGTCAATACCACGAAATTCTTCTTGTTGCCAAGGTCCACTAGGTTCTTTGGGAGCCACGAGATAAAGAAATCCTATTCCGTGGATTTTACGCCCGTCAAGAAAGTTTCTTTTACTTTTCCAAACAAAAAAATTCTCTATTATCCCTATCAACCGTTGAACTTCTATCTCGAATCCTCCTTTTTTCTTGATAATTCTCATTATGGCATCTTTAGTAGTTTCATCAAATAATGGGCCACCTCCAGGAAGTACCCAGTAATCTTCACTCTCGTGTCTATACAGTAAGATTTGATTTTGTTCAATCATGACAATCCGGATATTTGGCCCACCAATAGTCCCTGGTTTCGATCCAAAACCTATGTGATTTGATGTCATTAGTACATCAGTTATAACTATATTTAACAGAAATGTATGAAACTTTCTAATATATAATTTTACTCAAATTATTTATTAAACCTTACAACATCAAAGGTGATATTTCCGTTCTTCGCTCGAGTTGGGTGTGTAGCATATTCAAATCCAGGGGGTTGTATTGATCGAGGAGAACTTCCGTCAAGAGGGAGTTCCCAAAGCCCCCAGTTTCCCCCACGTGTAGAATGCATTAATAGACATTCACCACTGGGATCCGTAAACGGTCCATGACTATTTCCCTTATCGTCATTAGCTAGCGGTGTAAAACTACCTCCACTAAAAGGGATTTGACAAATTTGACGTCGTTGGTTGACAACAGAGAAAAAATAAATGATGTTTCCATCTACAGAATACCAAGGACGATACGCCCATCTATCGGTTAGCAAAGGTTGAGGTTCTTGACCACCTTCAGTTGGAATCACCCAGAGACCAGGAAAAGGTCCAGTTCGATTTGATACAAAAGCAATGTGTTTTCCATCTGGACTAAGGCAAGGCCGTTGATCCTGAAATGCACCTGTTGTAATTTGCCTAATATTACT